>JBDTOH010000171.1:0-10313 GCA_039933355.1 Gemmatimonadota bacterium
GTATCGGGTGAGCTGCTCGGCAACCTGGCGGATCAGGGCCGGGAGATCGCGGTGTTCAAGCCGTACGATCCCAAAGGCTTCACGCCTAACGCGTCATTCGTGATGAACGCGATGCCGTGGAAGGGCCACGTGCTGTTCACCGACTTCAACACCGGCCTCTGGTCGGCCCGGCTGGCGCCGAACAAGTCGCTGACGCCGTGAGATGGCCTCCTCCGGCTCCCTGAGCCACGCGTGGAAACCGGTTCGGCGGCCGAGAGCGTACGACAGATAGGTCCTGCGCTGATTGCAGGGATCCGCCCGCCCGGCAGCTATTTACGCAAACGGTTGAGACGGATCTTGGCGTGACTGCAGAGAGGCTCGGGCCAAGGTGATCGATCCGTCGGATCCGGATCAACCTCCGACCTCGATGGTTGCCGGACGAGCGTACCCCTCCGCCGGCAATGCAACCGCCTCAGGCCTTAGAGGGCCTCGAGGCGTACGGACAGGCAGTCGAACATCGCGGGCTTGATTCCTCGCTGCGCTCGGAATGACCTCGGCGGATGCGGTGATCGAGCCGCCGAGGTCGGAGCCCGCCCAGTATCCCTCCGCCGGCAACTCAGGCGGCCGCGACCGGTCCGACCTCCAGGCGCTCCTCCTTGACCGCTACCGCCGGCTCGTACTTCAGGAGATAGTCCTCGCGCAGCGCCGTCTGATGAATCTCCGCGCCGCGCGCGACCACTTTGCGGAACCGGGGCCGGTAGAGCGCCCACTGGGCGAGGATTCGTCGAGCTCGGAGACTCACCGTCCGGTCGCGGTGCTCGCGCATCAACCGGAGCAGCACCATCTCGTCGCGGTCGTCGAGCTCGGCGGCTGAGATCATGTCGGGATTGATCCGGTCGCTGAAATCACCGGCGTCGTCGAGGACATACGCCAGGCCGTTGGACATTCCCGCCCCGAAGTTCCGGCCCACGCGGCCGAGCACGGCCACGATGCCGCCGGTCATGTATTCGCAGCAGTGATCGCCTGCGCCCTCGATCACCGCCACCGCTCCCGAGTTCCGGACCGCGAACCGGTCGCCGGCCTGACCCGCCGCGAGGAGCGTTCCGCCGGTGGCTCCATAGAGGACGGTGTTGCCGACGATCAGGCTCTTGTGGGGCGCGTACGCATAACCCGCCTCCCGAAACGGCCGGATCGTGATCTCGGCGCCGTTCAGGCCTTTGCCGACGTAGTCGTTGGCCTCCCCCTCGAGGTCGAGATGCATCCCCCGGATCGCAAACGCGCCGAAGCTCTGCCCGGCGCTGCCGCGGAACTGGAGGGTCATGTGACCGGCCGGAAGGCCGCTGTCGCCGTACTTCTCCGCGATGACGCCGGCGATCCGCGCTCCCACGGTGAGGTGATGGTTGCGGATCGGATAGCGGCCGAGGAACGGGATCCGCTGCGCGATCGACGAAGCGGCATCGGCGAGGATTCGCTGATCGAGCGATTCGCCGCCGGGCCGGTCGTTCCGGGCCGCCGTGCGCCGCGCCGGCTCGCCGTTAGGCTCCGCCGGATCGAGCACACATCCGAGGTCGAGCAGCGCCGCCCGGGGCACCTCGGGCCGTTCGACCCGCTCCAGCAGGTCCGCCCGGCCGATCACTTCATCCAGGCTGCGGGCACCGATCGACGCCAGCAGCGCCCGGACCTCCTCGGCGACGAAGGTGAAATGCGCCACCACCTGCTCCGGCGTGCCGGTGAACTTGGCCCGGAGCTCCGGGCGCTGGCTCGCCACGCCGGTCGGGCAGCTGTTCATGTGGCACTGGCGCGCCATCGCACAACCGATTGCCACGAGCGGCGCCGTCCCGAACCCGAACGACTCGGCGCCTAACATCGCGCCCACGACCACGTCCCGCCCGGTCTTGAACCCGCCGTCCACCCGGACCTCGATCCGATGGCGGAGCCGGTTCCGCACCAGGACCCGCTGGGTCTCGGCCAGCCCCAGCTCCCACGGCGAGCCGGCATGCTTGATCGAGGTGAGCGGCGAGGCACCGGTGCCGCCGTTATGGCCCGCGATGAGCACGTAGTCGGCGTAGGCCTTGGCCACGCCGGCCGCGACGGTGCCGACGCCGGCCTCTGCCACCAGCTTGACTCCGACCCGGGCCCGCGGGTTGACGGTCTTGAGATCGTGGATCAGCTGGGCCAGATCCTCGATCGAGTAAATGTCGTGGTGGGGCGGCGGCGAGATCAGCGACACACCCGGCACCGAGTGACGGAGCCGCGCGATGAGGTCGGTGACTTTGTGGGCCGGCAGCTGCCCGCCTTCACCCGGTTTGGCGCCCTGCACGATCTTGATCTCGAGCTCCTCAGCCCGGACCAGATATTCGGTGGTCACCCCGAACCGGCCCGAGGCCACCTGTTTGATCCGGTTGTCGGCCCGGTCGCCGTTAGGCATGGGCCGGTAGTTGGCGGGGTCCTCGCCACCCTCGCCGGAGTTGGACCGGGCCCCGATCCGGTTCATCGCGATCGAGAGGGTGGCGTGCGCCTCGGGTGAGAGCGCGCCGAGCGACATGGCGGACGTCAGGAACCGGGCCCGAATCCCCTCGACCGGCTCGACCTCGTCGAGCGGAATGGCCGCGCCGCGGCGGATCCCGAGCAGATCGCGCGGGGACGCCGGGCGACGGGCATGATGCGTCGCCGAGAACGCCTGATACCCGGCAGCGCCGGTGCTGCCGCCCGTGGCGAACTTTCCGGCGCCGAGCGCCTGCTGCAAGCCGATCACGGTGGGCGGTGACCAGCCATGATCCTCGCCCTCTTTGCGGAACCGAATCCGGCCGTGGTCCGGCAACGAATCGGGCGCCGAAGCCGGGGCGAACGCGGCCCGGTGGCGGGCCAGCACATCCGCTCCGAGCTCGAGCCAGCCGAGCCCGCCTAACGGCGAGACGGTGCCGGCGAAGCACCGATCGATCACCTCCGCCCCGAGCCCGAGGGCCTCGAAGATCTGGGCGCCGCAATACGACGACAGGGTCGAGATCCCCATCTTCGAGAGGACCTTGAGGAGACTTTTTTCGAGGGCGTCTCGGAACCGGGCCGGGTTGGCGGCGGCGCCGTCGCCCACGGTGGCGGCCGTCTCGAGCGCGAGCCACGGGTGGACCGCTTCCGCGCCGTAGCCGACCAGCGCGGCGATGTGATGGGGATCGAACGCGTCGCCCGCCTCGGCCACCAGGCCGACCCGGGCCCGGAGCCCCTGGCGCACCAGGTGCTGGCGAACCGCCCCCACCGCGAGCAGCATCGGCACCGGCGCGCGCCCGGGGCTCACGTTCCGGTCGCTGATGACGAGGAGCCTGACGCGGGCCCTGGCGCCGGCTTCGGCGGCGGCCGCGAGAGAGTCGAGCGCGTGCTCCAGCCCTTCCGGTCCCGCGGCAATCGGCCAGGTCGCGTCGAGCGTCTCGGCGTGGAAGCCGGGAACCTGGCGCAACGCGGCCATCTCGCCCGCCAGCAGCACCGGATGTTCGATCCGGAGCATCCGGGCATAGGAAGCCCGCTCGACCAGCGGCGACCCGCGGCTGCCGAGGTGCATCCGGAGCGACATCACCATCGCCTCGCGGAGGGAGTCGATCGGCGGATTGGTGACTTGCGCGAACCGCTGGCGGAAGTAGGCGTAGAGACTCTGCGGCTGCAGCGAGAGCGGCGCGATCGGCGTGTCGTCTCCCATGCTCCATACTGGATCGGCCCCGGCAGTCGCCATCGGCTCGATGACCAGCCGCCGGTCCTCGAACCCATAGCCGAACACCAACTCCGCCCGGTGTAGATCCGGTTCCGGTTTGCGAGCGGCCGGGCCGCCCAGCGGCGCGAGCGTCACCATGTTGCGGGCCACCCATCGGGCGTAGGGCTTCCGCGCCGCCACTTCGCGCTTGGCGTCGGCGCTGCGGAGAATCACCCGCCGAGCGGTGTCGACCAAGAGCACTTCGCCGGGCCCAACCTTGGCGCTCTCGATTACTTCCTTCGGGTCGAAGTCCACCAGTCCGACTTCGGAGCCGACCACGACGAGGCCGTCTTCGCGCACCTGGTAGCGACACGGCCGCAGCCCGTTCCGGTCCAGCGACGCGCCGACCATGATGCCGTCGCTGTAGGACAGCGCCGCGGGACCGTCCCACGGCTCGAGCAGACATTGGTGGTACTCGTAGAACGCCTTGACGCTCGGCTCGAGATCGGAATACCGCTCCCACGCCTGCGGCACCAGCATCATCGCGGCGTGGGTCGGGCTCCGGCCGGCCCGGACCAGCAGCTCGAGCGCGTTGTCGAAGCTCGCCGAGTCGCTCCCGCCCGGGGTGATCACGTCGCGGAGCCGGTCCACCTTGGCGCCGAACAGCGGGCTCGCCAGCATCGGCTGCCGCATCGTCATCGCGTTGCGGTTGCCCCAGAGCGTGTTGATCTCGCCGTTATGGGCCACCATCCGGAACGGCTGGGCCAGCTCCCAGCTGGGCAGCGTGTTGGTTGCATAACGCTGGTGAAAGACCGCCATCGCGGTCTCGTACCGGCGGTCGGTCAGGTCGGGGTAGAACAGCGGCAGCTGCGCGCCGATCAGCTGGGCCTTGTAGACGATCGTGCGACAGGAGAGCGAGCAGGCATAGAACGCGACCCGGTCCCGTTGGGCCGTCAGCTCCATGTCACGCCGCGCCAGATAGAGCGCCCGCTCCCAGTCGTCATCGTCGAGCGTGGCCGCCGGCCGGCCGAGGAATAGCTGCTGGATCCGGGGGGACGATTCCCGCGCCGTCGGCCCGAGGGCGTTCGGGTCCACCGGGACGTCGCGCCACCCTAACACGGGGAGCCCGGAGTCGCGGCAGACCGACTCGATCAGGTCGCGGGCCCCGCTTCGAAGCGCGGCGTCGGCGGGGAGGAAGAACATCCCGACCGCGAACCGGTTCTCGAGGCGGAACGGAACCCTCCCGGAGCGACTCTCGGCCTCGAAGAATTCGCGCGGGATCTGGCTCAGAATCCCGGCTCCGTCCCCCGATTTGTCGGTGGACGCGGCGCCGCGGTGCGCGACCCGGGCAAGCGCTTCGAGCGCGAGCGCGAGCACCTCGGGGGAGCGTTCGCCCGATTGGTTCGCGATGAACCCGACGCCGCAGGCATCCTGCTCGCGCCCGGGGCAGAGTGGACCGGCGCCGTCGAGTACGGGACGGGCACCATGCCGCGACGCGTGGGTGGAGGTTGTGGAGACTTCGAGACGTGCCGGGTTGGTGCACCCGGCCGAACGGATCCGCTGCCCGGGATCGGCCATGGTACCTCCTCTTTTGAGGGCGGGGCCCGCTGCGGGGAGAATCCGCTCGGACACCCAAACAAAAAGCCCGCTCTGTCTCGAGCGGGCCGGGTCACTTGCAGGTCAGAACAACGCGCTAGTGGTCCGGTCCGCTCATGGGGAGCGGCTTCCCGGACTTTACCGTAAGCTGGTACGACTGGCGCGAGCGGTTCATTGACATGTGAGTCTATATATCGTGGTTGAGCGACTCGGCGTCAAGGACCTTGCGAGCCCGGCGGTTTCGCCGCCGCTGATTTCTTCTCTGCGGCCTCGGCCTTCTTCTTGTCGTCCTTCTTTCTCTCCTCCGCCCGTTTCTTCTCCGCCTTCTTCGCGTCTTCCTTCTTCTTCTCTGCCTTCTTCGCGTCTTCCTTCTTCTTCTCCGCCTTCTTCTTGTCCTCCTTCTCCTTCTCCTTCTCCTTCTCTGCCGTCTTCTTCTCCGCCGCCGCTTGCGCCTTCTCCGCCGACTTCTTTTTCTCCTCCGCGGCCTTCTTGTCTGCCGGGCTAGCCGCCGGCTGGAGCCCTAACGTCTCCGCAAGGCCCTGCCGGAGCGTAATCCAGAGGAACTTGATCAGCGGAGTTCCCGTATCACGCCGGACATGGATCGACGACACCCGCGGCGGCTTCCCCTTCTCGGGGTTGTCGCTATTGGTCACCGTGTTGGAGAGAACGGTCTTGAGGACGTCGCCGAGGCTCTGGTCATGGCTGCGCTTGCTCAGCAGCTTGAGGTTGACGTCGTGGTAGAGAGTCTCGACCTTCCCGGAGGCGACGTCGTTCACGACTTTCAGATCGAACGCGGCCGAATCGAGCCGGCCGCCGCTCACCTCGGTGCCCTCGAGATCAACCAGCATCGAATTGAACGCCTTCGCATCCATGGCGCCGATGCCGCCTCGATAGCTCACCGTGAGCTCCGGCGCGGCGAAGTCGTAGTCGAACGTCGCCTGGAGCTTCGCCTTGCCGGCAACGAGGGCCGACAGCTCGATCGCGACCGGCGCCGTCGTGGCTCCGGCCGGGAGCCTGTTGTTGATCGCCGACATGGTCAGGTTGACGTCGTCGAAATGAAGGCGGCCGGCGCGAACCCCGTCTATGGCCTGCTCTGCGTAGTGAATCTGGCCGTTCTCAAGTCTGGTCGAGCCGATGGTGATATCGCGATCGAGATCGCGGAGCGCCTGAGGCGGCAACTCGGCCGGCGCGTTTGGGTCTACCGCGGCGATGTGCCGGTCGAGCGAAACATCGATTCGGGGGTGATCGATCCTCAGCGAGCCGATCGACACGCGGCCTCGAAGCATTGCCCACCGATCAATGCCTGTGAGCTCGAGCGAGGGGATCGACGTGGCGTAACCGGTCCGGGAAAGCGTCCCGGCCTTTCGCTTCCGCTCGGACACCAAGGTATCGGCCTTGATCACCAGATCAGTCACCACGAAGCGATCGGCGAGGAGGCTCGTATGGGTCGAGCCGATCGTGATCTGGTAGAGACTGTCACTCGCCGCGGCAAGCGCAGCGGACAGCCGGCGTTCGAGGTAGGAGGCGCTGGTGTAATGCGCGAGCGTCAGGCGGGCGATCACGAGCAGAGCCACGAGCACTGCGAGGGCGACGAGCAACCAAACCCGCAACCGCGACTTCGAGACGGCTTTCGAATTCATTCCGGAAACTAATCGCGGGAGTCATCAATCCTTACGTCGCCGGGACATTGACCCGCACGACCGCAAATCAGTCACGACCCGACCTCGCAGACGGGACTCCTGCTTGGCTCGCGGTAGGAGATGGACTGGGCAACGGGGCGGATCGATCGAGCCGCCCCGAGTATTCGGAATTTGTGGCCCTGACGAAGATCGTGGTGAGGCGGTCCGGTGCAACCGGATCACGCGGCGTCGCGAATCACCACCATCGGGTCCACTTTCGCGGCGCGGCCGGCCGGCACGAGGCCCGCGAGCGCCCCAATAACGACCATCACGACGCAGGCCGCCCCGAACGCGATCCCGTCGAGCGACGAGACCTCGAACAGGAGGCCCTGAAGCACCCGGGTCAGCGCGGCCGCGCCGGCTACGCCGATAATGAGCCCGACCGCCACGAGCGAAAGCGCGCTCCGGAGCACCTGCCAGAGCACCCGGCCGGTGTCGGCTCCTAACGCCATCCTGATTCCGATCTCGCGGCGCCGCTGGGTCACGTCCTGCGAGAGAACGCCGTAGAGTCCGAGCGCCGCGAGGAGTCCCGCGATCACCGCGAACGCACCGATCACCCAGGTCGATTCCTCGGCGCCGGACAGGCTCTTCGCCCGGACTTGCTCGAGCGTCCGCACGTCGGCGAGCGCGAGGCGTGGCTCCAGCTTTCGGATCGCCTCCCGAATCCCGGGCATCAGCGTCGAGGGCTCGCCTCGGGCGCGCACGATGATATTCACGTCGCGGCGGGGGACCTGCGCGAGCGACGCATACACGACCATGTCGATCGGCATCCTGAGGTCGGGAGCGACCCGCTCATTGCGGATCACGCCGACAATCTGCACTTCGCGCCGAGTCCCGCCGTTCTCATAGCTGGGAACGCTCAAGCCGATCGTTCGGCCGATCGGGCTCCCGATCTGGAACCGCTCGGCCAGCCGCCGAGCCAGTTCCTCGTTGATCATGACGACGAGCGGAGCGCCGGCCCGGTCGCCCGCGGCGATGCCGCGGCCGGCCACGAGCGGGACCTCGAGCGTGGCCAAGTACGCCTCGTCGACCCGCTTGAAGCGGACTGTCATCGGCTCCGCGAAACCGGGCACCGTCATCAACTCACCGCCCTTCACCCCTTCGAGCGGCACGTCCTGCGTCACCGTCACCCGTTCGACTCCGGGAAGGGCGCGCAGCTGCTCGACAGCCGATCCATAGAAGACCGCGGCGCGCTCCGGCGTGGGATAACCCGCGGCCGGGAGATTGGTGGACACGGCGATGACGTTCTCGATTCGTGCGCCCACGTCGAGTTGCTGCAGCTTGAACAAGCTCTTGAGGAGGAGGAGCGCGCCGCACACCAGGACGAGCGACGCCGCCACTTCACCGACGACGATCACCCGGCGCACGGTTCCCCGCGAGCCCGATGATCCGCGGGTCGTCTGGTTCATCGTCCGCGCGAGATTGCCCGACGAGATCTGGAGCGAGGGGAGCAGGCCAACCAGGATCGCCGCGCCGAGCGCGACGGCGCCCGCGAAGCCCAACACTCTGCCGTTGACTCCGACCACCGCGGTGAACGGCAGCGAGGGGCCGAGGAGCGGTACCGCCGCCCGGACCAGCACGGTCGCGACCAGGACTCCGGCGGCGCCGCCCACGAGGCAGAGGACCAGGCTCTCGGTCAGGAGCTGGGCGACCAGCCGTCCCCGGCTCGCGCCTAACGCGGAGCGCACCGCCATCTCCTTGCGGCGGGACACCCCGCGCGCGAGGAGCAGGTTGGCAACGTTGGCGCAGGCGATCAGCAGCACCAGCGCGACCGCGCCGACGCCCACGGTGATCTGCCGGCGGAGGTCGTCCTGGATGAGCCGCCGGTCGTACGGCTCCACGCCGACGCTCCACGCCTTCTTCCAGAGCGGAATCTGATCCGCCATCGCGGCGCGCACTCTCAGCATCTCGGTCTGCGCGCGGCGCAACGTGACGCCCGGCGCCAGGCGCCCAGCGACCGCGAGCCAATGTGAGCCGTTCATGCGGTCCGGGGTGAGGAAGAGCGGAGTCCAGACATCGACCTGGCTTCGATCGAAGCTGCCGGCCGGCAGAACACCCACGATCCGATACTGGAGCCCGTCGAGCAGGATGTCGCGATCGAGCACTCGAGAATCACTGCCGAACCGGCTCACCCAGACGGCATGGCTCAGGATGGCGACCAGTGGTGCACCCTGCCGATCCTCTCCGGCCGCGAATGTCCGTCCAACGGCCGCCTTCACCCCAAACACTTTGAAATGGTCCGCCGACACCATGCTGGCCGAGAGCTGCAACGGCTCGTCACCGATCGTCGCGGTCAGGGGAGCCCTGGTCTCCGCCGACAGGGCCTCGAACGAAGTACTGAGTCGTTTCCACTCGAGAAAGGTCGCGGTAGAAGTCTGATTGATCGACGTGGGCGTCGGCGTTTCCCACACGCCGACGATCCGCTCCGGCTCCGGGAACGGCATTGGCCGGAACAGCACGGCGTCCATCAGGCTGAACATCGCGGTGTTGGCACCGATGCCAAGCGCGAGGACGCCGACCGCGACCGCGGTGAAGCCGGGATCGCGGACCAGCGAGGCCACCCCGTACCGGGCATCCTTCAGGAGCGTGTCGATCCAGCGAACGCCGCGCTGGTCGCGATGCTCCTCCTTCATCTGCTCGACGCCGCCGAAGCGGCGCCGGGCCTCCCGCCGCGCCTGCTCCGGCGTCAGCCCCGCGGCGATCGCATCGCGCTCGGCGAGCTCGAGGTGGGCGAGGATCTCGCCGTTGAGATCCCGCTCGTGCCGGCGTTTCTGAACCAGCGCGAGCCCGCGCGCCACCCACGACCGGATGCTCATGCCAGTGCCTCCAAGAACCGCCCGACGATCGCGTTGGCCCGCTCCCAGCTTTCGATCTCGGCCTTGACCCGCTTGGTGCCGGGCTTGGTGATCGAGTAGAACTTCACGCTCCGGCTCGTCTCGGAGACGCCCCACTCCGTCCGAATCCACCCCTGCTGCTCGAGCCGGACGAGCGCGGGGTAGATCGAGCCCTGATTGAGCTGGAGCAGGTTGCCGGAGATCTGTTCGATCCGCCGGGCGAGCCGGTAGCCGTGGAGCGGCCCGACGCTTTCCAGCGTCCGGAGGATGATGAGATCGAGCGTTCCATAGGGTACGTCGGACTTGGCTTGCGACATGTTGCCTCCCTACAGCTAGAGTAGCGGGGCTATAGGTTGGCTGTCAACAGGTGGCGGCAAGGCGGCAAGGCGGCAAGGCGGCAAGGCGGCAAGGCGGCAAGGTAGGCAGGTGACACACCTCGGGGCGAGGGCGCGTTCTATCGTGATCGGTCATCCCGAGCGTGATCTCGGAATGAGAGAAGGCGCAATATGTTTCCCTCGGTATAACACGGTTTCGCCGCCTTGGTCT
>JBDTOH010000172.1:0-10263 GCA_039933355.1 Gemmatimonadota bacterium
CTCCGGCGATCGCCAGCAAGATCACGGTTCCACCCCGCTTGACCTCGGCCTGCGACCGGATAGGTTGCCGATCTGCCTCGTCCGAGCCGGTGCCGGTCGCGGCGCGATGACGGAAGTGCTCGCTCATCCGATAGGAGGTTCGGTGGCCGGTCAAGGTTCCAGCGGCAACGTGATTGCCGCGCTCGCCAGCTTTTTCATTCCGGGTCTCGGGCAGCTGATTCAGGGCCGTCTGCTCAAGGCGGTCATCATGTTCGGTCTGGCGATCGCGCTGTGGTTCGTTCTTCTCGGCTGGGCCGTCCACCTGTGGTCGATTCTGGACGCAGCGACGTGGAAGCCTGACGCGTAAGGAAGAACGTTAGGTGTTGAGCCGGACGATCCGACCGAGACTGAGACAGAGGACCCTACGATGCTGCGATCCGCCGATGCCGGGCCGAGCCCGGCCGGAATCTCCGACCCGCCCCGCCGGGTCCTCGTGGTCGACGACAACCGCGACGCGGCCGATAGCCTGGCGGCGCTCCTCAGCATTCTCGGTCACGACGTATCGACGGCCTACGGCAGCCAAGCCGCCGTCGACGAGGCGGGGACGCTACAGCCCGACGCGATCACGCTGGACATCGGCATGCCGGATGACGACGGGTACACGACGGCGCGACGGCTCCGCGCGCTCCCGGGGGGCGAGCGGCCGCTGCTCGTCGCGGTCACCGGCTGGGACCAACAGGAGACGAGGCAGCTCGCGGTGGAGGCCGGTTTCGACTACTACTTGGTCAAACCCCCAAACCCTGAGACGCTGGTCGTGTTGCTTCGATTGGTCCGAGCCTGACGGCCCTGCCCCAACCAAAACTCCGGGAGGCGGCTCCATCTGCCGTCGCACGGCCGCAGGGTAGCCGCATCGCTGACCGGGTGATGCGCCGCTAGATTGTCTCGCCGGCCTTCCGCCGTACGGCCTCCACGGCGGCGGTTGGCGTTAGGCGTTCGTCCACTCCGATCGAGCCGTCATGCCGCAGATCCCGACTCGCCGCCTTCCGCTCCCTGCCCTCGGACTCCTCGTGTCCTGTCTCGGCACCTCTCGCGACGACGGTGCGACAACAGCCCGCAAGGAGGTCGCGGCTGCCATGCAGCGCTATCAGGTTGCTGCCAGCGGGTTGAACCCCGACTCGATGGCGGGCTTCTACACTGAGACGGCGACCCTGTTCGAGCCGGGCATCAACCCAGTCCAGACTCGGGACTCGATCCGGGCGTTTATCGCATCGTTCCCGGGGGCCCGCGTCGAGGTGGCGACCGCGACGCCGGACACGATCGAAGTGTATGACGGTACGGCATTCCTCTGGGGCTCCTACTTCGAGCGGCTCACATTTCCCGGACAGCCGCTGAGCGAGCAGCACGGCAAGTTCGTCACGGAGTGGGTCCGCCAAGCGAACGGCGGGTGGCTGATTCAGCGGTTCTTCCGAATCCCGATTCCGTCGCGTCCGCCCGCCGATACCACCCGGAAATAGCCGCTCGGCTCGACCTCGGCGCAAACTAGCCTCGGGCTGCTACTTTTGATGGATCGCTGACGCCGTCCCAAGTCGAAGCGCACGGCTCCGCCACCGTTCGAATCCCGCAACCTTCCTCGAGGCCATCGCCCGAATGATCGATCTCTATAACAAGGCCACGAACGAGCTAATCGGCTCAATCACCGAGGCCGAGCTCAAGCTTCTCGTCGATCGCCTCGAGGAGACCTCGCTCGAAGATCGAGACTACTATATCCAGGCGGGGACGATCGATCTCCTCGCCGACGGCACGGCGACCGATCATCTGCTTCAGGTGCTGCGCACCGGTCTCGGATCTGAAGAGGGCGTCGAGGTCAGGTGGGAAAAGCGGTGAGCGACGATGGCAACGACCATGGATCAAAAGACCAAGGAAACTGCGGCGCCGCCTGAAGATCTCGGGTTCGGCGGTGTTGTGGTTCAGCGCGCCCGCGGCCGCCTCCTGCTTCGGGACGGGACGCCCAACGTCAGGAAATACGGGCTCGGCCGTCAGTTCTGGTCTCGGGCCTTCCTCAAAGCATTGGCCGCTCCGTGGCCGCGCTTCCTGATCTGGACCGTCGCGCTCCTGTTCCTGGTCAACGGCGTGTTTGCGCTTGCCTACGTTGCGCTCCCTCCGGCGTCGCTCGCGGGAACGGAGGCCCTCGGGCTCAACGATCCATTTCTTCGGGCGTTCTGCTTCAGCGTGGGTGTGTTCACCGCCGTCGGCACCGGGCCCATGCATCCGGTCGGGGCGACGGCCAACTGGCTCACCACGTTCGAGGCGATGTTCGGGATTCTGTCGATCGTCTGCGTGATCGGTCTGATGCTCGCAAAGATGACCCGCCCAAGATCGCAGATCCGATTCACTCAGTCCGCGGCGATCGCCCCGTACCAGGGGGGCCGCGGGTTCATGTTTCGGCTGGTCAACACGAGCCCATCGGAGCTGGTCGAGGTTTCTGCCCGAGTCAGTCTGGGATGGTTCGAGACCGTAAACGGCAAACGGCAGCGCCGCTTTCATCCGCTGTCGCTCGAGCGGCCTTCGGTCGAGTTCTTCAACCTGCATTGGACCGTCGTGCACCCGATCACCCGGGACAGTCCGCTCGCGGGCGTCACGCCCGACAGTCTTCGCGAGGCGGAGCCCGAGTTCGTGATCCTGATCACGGCGCACGAGGAAACGTTCTCGAGCCGGGTCACATCGCGCACGTCATACGTCTGGGATGAGATCCGGTGGGATGCCAAGTTCGCCGATGTCTTCGTCGATTCGCCGGATGGAATCATCACCATCGACGTCGAACGGCTCGATCGCTTCGACCGCCTATCGGAAGGCGCGACCCGGGTGCCGGCCGCGACGGAAGTCGGCTAGCAAGCAACCCGGAGCGGTTTCACGGCGGCCGAGCGACGCCTCAGCGCAGCTCCCCCCCGCCTAACCGGAGTGCCTCCACATCGAGCTCGCGCTCGAGCTCCTGCAGCACTTCATCGGAGATCGCGCCTTCATCGCGGAGGCGGACCATGGCCCGCCGCTCGGCGCGGAGCACCTCCCGCCGAAGCCGGCGGCGCGCGTCGGCCGGGTTGCCGCCGCCGCCGCCGGCCTGATGGAGCTCGGAGCGCCGCCGGAATTCCTCGCGGAGCCGGCCCACTTCATCCTGCGAGACCCACGGCTCGTCCGCCAGATCCTCCAGCCGCTCGAGACCGGACCGAAGCGCCTCACTGCGGGCGTGGCGCTCTTCGATGTGTGCGGTCGGATCGGCCGGGAAGCCGAGCTTGCGAATCAGCGGCGCCAGGGTGATTCCCTGAAGCACCAGGGTGACGAGAATGACGCCCATGGTGATGATGAGGATTTCCAATCGATACGGAAACGGGCGGCCGTCGGCCAAGAAGAGCGGCACGGCCAGCGCCGATGCGAGCGAGACGATGCCCCGCATGCTCGTCCACGCGACCAGGCCGACGCTCTTGGGGTTCGGGACCGGATCGCGGCGCCGAAGGTCGGCGCTCGCCCATCGGGGGATAAAGGTGGCAAGCGGAACCCACACGAGGCGGACCACGATCACGATCCCGCTCACGGCCAACGCCACGAGACCGGTTCGGGCCAGGACCGCGTTCGGCGTGCTCTCCAAGAGGTCGCCGAACTGAATGCCCAAGAGCACAAAGATCAGGGCGTTCATCGTGAAGAGAAGAACGTCCCACACCGCCCGGTTCTGCAGCCGAGCCAGGGGCGCCACTGCGGTGGAGAAATGCTGCCGGAGGTAGAATCCACCCGCGACACACGAGAGCACGGCCGAAACGTGGACCAGCTCCGCAGCGATCCAGGCTGAGTACGGCGCGAGGAGCGTGAGCAGCGCGAGCGCGATCGAATCGGTGGCCCGCCGGGCGATCGCAACGATGAACCACGCCACCGCGAGCCCGATCAGAATGCCGATCGCGGCATCGATGAAGAAGCGAACGACGGATTCTCCCAGGCTGAAGTACCCGGTCACCGCGGCGACAATCGCGGTGCGGTAGAGGATCAGGGCCGACGCGTCGTTCACCAAGCTCTCGCCTTCGAGGATCACCACCACTCGGTGAGGAACGGGCAGCCGCTTGATGATGGCTTCGGCCGCGATCGCATCGGGCGGCGAGACGATCGCGCCGAGGGCGAGCGCAACCGCCCAGGGCAACCCGGGCAAGAGCGCGTGGCTGGCGACGGCCACCACGCCCGTGGTCGCAACCACCAGGCCGATCGCCAACAGTCCGATCGGTCGGAGGTTTGCCTTGAATTCCCGCAGCGATGTGAAATACGCCGCGGACCAGAGCACCGGCGGCAGGAAGACGAAGAAGACGAGATCGGGATCGAGCTCGGGAACCGCGGCACCCGGAATCAACCCGACCAGAAATCCGGCGCCGACCTGCACGATCGGAGTCGGAATGGGAAGGCGGCGAGCCAGTGCGGTCACCACCATCACCAACGATCCCAGTCCCAGGGCGAGCAGGACGACGTGTGAGGTTCCGGACATCATCTCGGAATCATCCAGATCGAAAATCGGAAATCCGACGTCGGGGATCAGCTTGGCCGAGAGCAGGGTCGACCGTGACCGCCTCGCGTCGCCTCGACTGGACCACGGGTGGCTTCATTCAGGTCACCGGCTCGAGCCGGGTTGGGCCACCCCGCGTCCGACTACCACGACCGGAGTTTCTCCAGGCGGAGGATGTCGCTGATCTTCTCGACGGTGATATCCGGAGGCGGATAGGACGTCACCTCAGGATCGAAGGCATAGTGGCCCTGCCTCGGGAAGACGGTCGTGACCCGATCACCCCAGCTTTGCTTGATCGCGCTAAGCAGGCGGACCTTGTCGTCGATCAGCACGTAGTGGTCGGCTGGGTAATGGAGCTCGACATCGGCAAGCTCTCGCTCTTTGTGGACATAAATGAGAACCCGTTTTCCGACGGCGTCGAGCAGCCCGGAACGCTGGACCTTGAGCGGCTGAAAGACCACATCGCCATCGCTGAGGATGACGGTCGTGCCTCGCTCGTTCAAGTATCCGATGACATCAAGCGCTCCGGGAAATAACCGGTCGGCGAACGGGTAGTTGAGCAAGAAGTAGGAGATCGCAAGGAGATTGGGATCGTGGGGATCCTCGATCCGATAGCGCTGTAAAGTGCCGAGATAGTCCGCATAGCCGAGCTGCTCGCGGTGTTGCGCAAACAGGGCCCAGTAGCGCTTCTGTCGCTCGGCACCGACCCGGGCCGTGACGAACCGTTTCAGCTCCTCGACGATGGAGTCGTTGTCGAGGAGGGTGTTATCGACGTCGAGAAGGAACACCACGCGGCGCGCGCTCGGCTGCGTCTCCATGGTTCAGCTCCCCTCGCCGGCGCCGAGCGCCGCCCCGATGACGGCTTGCGCCTCTTGCTGGATTTGCCCCAGATGCTCCCTCCCCCTGAAGCTCTCGGCGTAGAGCTTGTAGACGTTCTCCGTCCCCGATGGACGGGCCGCGAACCATCCGTTCTTCGTCTCGACCTTGAGGCCCCCGATCGGCGCGTTGTTGCCGGGCGCCGTCGTGAGGACCCTGGTTATCGGCTCCCCAGCCAACGTCGAGGTGATGATCTGCTGCGGCGAGAGCCGGCCCAGGATGGCCTTCTGCTCCGGCGTGGCCGGCGCGTCGATCCGCTCGTAGACCGGATCGCCGAAGTCTCGGGTTATGTCACGATAGAGCTCGCCCGGGTCGCGGCCGGTCGCCACGGTCATCTCCGCGGCCAGCAGGCCGAGAATGATTCCGTCCTTGTCCGTCGTCCAGACCGACCCGTTCCGCCGCAGAAAGGACGCCCCGGCGCTCTCCTCGCCGACAAAACCGAGCGAGCCGTCGATGAGCCCGTCGACGAACCACTTGAAGCCAACCGGCACTTCGAACAGCCGCCGGCGGCTTCGAGCGACAATCCCGTCGATCAACCGGCTGCTCACGATTGTCTTTCCGATCCCGACGTTCGCCGGCCAGCTCACCCGTCGCGCCAGCAGATACGAGATCGCGACGGCGAGATAGTCGTTCGGTTTGAGCAGCCCGGCCCGCCGCGCGACGATCCCGTGCCGGTCGTGGTCGGGATCGCAGGCCCATGCCACGTCGAATTGATCCCGGATGTCGATCAGACGGCGCATCGCATACGGCGAGGAGCAGTCCATCCGGATCTTCCCGTCCCAGTCGACGCTCATGAAGCGGAAGGTTGGATCGACGATATCGCTGACCGCCGTGAGCGGGAGTCGATAACGCTCCGCGATGACGCCCCAATACGCCACGCCGGCACCGCCGAGAGGGTCGACGCCGAACTTGAGGCCGGCGTCGCGGAGGACGTCCATGTCGATGACGGTTCCGAGATCGTTCACGTATGTCGTGACATAGTCGTGGCGGTGGGTCGTCGAAGCACGGCGGGCCTGCTCGAGCGGCACCCGTTTCACCCCGGTGAGGCCGTCGGCGAGGAGCGCGTTCGCCTGGTCCTGGATCCACCCAGTCACCTGGGTGTCGGCGGGGCCGCCGTTCGGCGGATTGTACTTGAAGCCGCCGTCTTCGGGCGGATTGTGCGACGGCGTCACAACGATGCCGTCGGCGAGGCCGCTGGTCCTGCCAAGGTTGTACGTCAGGATCGCATGAGAGATGACCGGCGTGGGCGTATAGCCGTCGCGGTCGTCGACCATAACGTCGACTTCATTGGCCGCCAGCACCTCGAGCGCGCTGGCGCCGGCCGACTCCGACAGCGCGTGCGTGTCAATGCCGAGAAAGAGCGGGCCGCTGATGGTCTGATGACGCCGATAGTTGCAGATGGCCTGCGTGATCGCCAGGATGTGGGCCTCGTTGAAGGCCGTGTCCAGCGAGGACCCCCGATGCCCGGAGGTTCCAAACGACACCCGCTGCTCGCGGACGGAAGGATCCGGCCGCCGGGTATAGTAGGCGGTCATCAGTCGCGGGATGTTCGCCAGCATCGACGGTTCGGCGAGCTTGCCGGCCCGCGGGTCAACCCCCATAGATCACTCCCCCTCCACGATGCGCCGCTGAGCCCAGGCTCAATAATAGGCCTGCCTCCGCCCCGCGCGCAGCCATGTGTCAACGACTGTTTTGCGGTACTTTGGTATCTTCCCAGCTCCCAGTCCCTAACCCCAGCCTAAGCCCAAGCCCATGCCGACCCGCCGCGATTTCCTCAGCGCTTCTGCCACGCTCGCCGTCGTCGGCGTTCGGAAGCGGCCCGACGATTCCGTCCCCGAGCAGAACCCGGCCCCGGCCTCGATCGCGGCGCTCAAGTCGATGAAGGACCAGATGCGGCCGATCACCGGCGACGAACGGCGCCTCCGGATCGAGAAGGCCCGTCGCCTGATGACGGAGAAGAAGTCCGACGCGCTCTTCCTGGCCGGCGGCACCTCCCTCAAGTACTTCACCAATGTGGACTGGGGCACCAGCGAGCGGATGTTTGCGGTGGTGATTCCGAGGACCGGGCGGTCGTTCGTCGTCTGTCCATACTTCGAGCGCGATCGCGCGATGGAGCAGATCAACTCCGGTCCGCTCGCCAAAGATGCCGACATCATGACGTGGAACGAAGACGAGAGCCCGTCGCGTCTGGTCGCCGAGGGGCTCAAGGCGCGCGGCATTGCGACCGGACAGATCGCGGTGGAAGAGACGGTTCGCTTCGTCTTCAGCGACGGCGTAGGACAGGCTGCTCCGGGGATGAAGGTCGTGAGCGGAACCTCGATCACCGCCGGCTGCCGGATGGTCAAGTCGAAGGCCGAGCTCGACCTCATGCGGCTCGCCGCGGCGGTAACGCTCAAGGCGTACGAAGCGGCCTACCGAGCCCTCAAGCCCGGCCTCAATCAGAATGACTTCGCCGGACTCGTGCGGCAGGCACATGAGAAGCTCGGGTTTGCCGGTGGCGCAGGCGTCCAAGTCGGCGAGTACTCGGCGCTCCCTCACGGCTCGATCACGCCTCAAGTCATCAAGGAGGGCACGATCCTGCTGATCGACGGCGGCTGCAAGGTCGACGGCTACGAGTCGGACATCAGCCGCACGTTCGTCCTCGGCAAGCCCACGGACAAGATGAAGAAGGTGTTCGACATCGAGCTCAGGGCCCAGACAGCCGCGGTGAAGACGGCGCGGCCGGGGCTTCCTTGTGAGGCGGTCGACGCCGCGGCCCGCAAAGTGATCGTCGACGCCGGCTACGGGCCCGACTACAAATACTTCACGCACCGGGTGGGCCACGGCATGGGCATGGACGGACACGAGTGGCCGTACCTGGTCCGCGGCAACAAGCTCCCGCTCCAGGCTGGAATGACGTTCAGCGACGAGCCCGGCATCTATATCCCGGGCGAATTCGGCATCCGGCTCGAGGACGACATGATCATCACGGAGAACGGCGCCGAGCTGATGACGCCTCAGAGTCCTTCGCTGGAGGATCCATTCGGACGCGTGGCCTCCTGACTACTCGAAGCCGGGCCAACCGGTACGGTCAACCCGGCTCCTCGAGAATGGTGCCGGGGGGTACCGCGGTCGCCAGAACAGGCTGAATGTCGAAGAAAGCACTAGCTTTGTATGGGACGCTCTTCTCGTTAGGCGTCCTCGCCGGCTCGATCTCATATCTGAACTACCTCGGGGGAAGCCGGTCAGTCGAAGCTTCCATCCCCGGCACCAACGCCGGCGCGGCGCACCTTATCATAGCGGTCGTGCTCGCCGGCGTCGTCGCTCTGATCAACCGCTCGATCAGGACAGACCGCGCCCGGGGAAACGAGCGAGGCCTCATCAGCGGCGACGGCGGCTTCTGGCGCGCACCGTTTACCGAGCGCGGAGGAAAGCAGTTGGTGTTCTCGCTGCTTGCGCTCCCCACGGGCATCCTGGAATTCCTGTGCGGTCTCGCCGGCGCCGTAGCCGCGGCACGGAGACTGGAACGCTGGCGGCTCAGTCGCTTTCTGGATATTCGAGTTCCGGCCACGACCCAAGATCGCGCCCCGGCGCGACGGTACTTCTTGATTGCATTGCCGGTGGGCTTGGTGCTGACGCTGAGCGCGGGTCTGGCCGTCTTTACGGTTTGGCGCGCGGGACTCCAAGTGATCGGCGCGCTCGACCCTAACTTCTGCATCAACGGCTGGGGCGGGCCCAGCTATCTCGGCGCCTCCTCGGCGCATTGGATGGACGCCGGCGCTCTCTTCTTCGTGAGTGTCGCGGTCGTCCGACTGGGGACCGCCTGGCAAGGAAACCTCGCGGTTCGATTGCTGGACGGCGCGCATCCGGCCCCAGCTCGCGAAGCACCACATCCCTCAGCGTAGCGAAGGCCGGTTCCGTTAGGCGGACCGACTGAAAATGCGGCTCTCTAAGACAGCTAGGGCCATTCGGCCACTGGCGACGATCGCCGTCAGCGGCCGAAATTTCTCCGAGATGCCCGGTCAGCGCGCGCCTTCGCTCGAAGGTCTGGTTTCGTTCCTCGAATACGCCCCCGATCCTGCGGTCGTCACCGACCGGGCGCACCGGATCGTCGTTGTCAATCACTCGGCGGAATCGCTGTTCGGCTACCGGCATTTGGAGCTCGTCGGGCGACCCCTTCGGGATCTCGTACCTAACCTTCGGCTCGTCGATCCCGAGGAGGGGCGCTCGCGTCACGAGGAGACCACCATCCTCGGCCAGCATCGGAACGGGACGCGGCTCACGTTGAGCGTGGCCTTCAGGGCGGTTCCCGTCGAGCAGGGTCTTCTCACCGCCACATATTTCCGGGCCCACTCGCCGGCGGACTCGAATGCCGGCGCGGCCCGCACACTCGACCGGCTTCCGATCGCCGTCGTCCGGTTCGCCGCCGACGGAGAGGCGCAGTACGCGAACGACGCGGCGCGGCTGCTCCTCGGTACCGGCGGTACAATCGGTCCGGCGCTCGATTCGCTCATCCTCCCCGACAAGAACCGTGAAGAGCTTCGGGCCGCTTTCGAGTCGGCTCGGGCCGGCCGGCCGGTCCGGCTCGAGCTGCCGATCCGGACGTTCGGCGGGGAGCGATGGCTCGAATGCCACCTCCTGGCCGAGGCGGCACCGGGCGAGCCGAGCCGAAGCGTCCTGCTCGTCGCAACCGATCTCACGCCGCACCGCGACGCGGAGAACGCGCTGCACCGCGCTGAGCTCCGCTTCGCGCGGATCGCCGAGGGATCGGAGGATCTGATCTCGCAGCACTCGCCGGCAGGTGAGTTCACCTATGCATCCCCGGCGAGCAGCGCGCTCCTCGGCTTGCCTCCGACGTCCATCCTGGGCCAGTCGCTTCTCGACTTCGTCGTCCC
>JBDTOH010000173.1:0-10153 GCA_039933355.1 Gemmatimonadota bacterium
GGGTATGCAAGTCGTCGCCGCGGTGGGCCGCGGCAAATCGGGCGGCGGATATGACATTTGGTTCCTCGTCGTCGGGGGCAAGAAGGTCGCCGCGAGCGAGTTCGAAGGCAACGGCTACGACCGGGTAGTGTTCAGCACCGACGGAAAGCACTATGCCGCCCACAACGCCGCCAGCATGGCCAACACGCTCATCGTGGACGGCAAAAAGACGCCGGAATACACCACGATCGACAGCATCTGGTTCACGCCCGACTCGGGCAAGGTGGAGTGCGTGGCGCGGTCCGCCGCCAAGACGTTCGTCGTGGTGGGCGACCAGGAGTCCGACGTGGGCTTCAACGTGACCGTGGCGCCCAAGGTAACGATCACTCACGGGGGCCGAGTGGGGTTTCAGGGCGGCACCGACCGGGGCAACGCGGTCTATGTGGACGGCAAGGTGACCGTGGTGCCCCGCGGCGAGATGCCCGAGGAGTTCACCTTCAGCCCCGACGGCGCCCACTTTGCCTATGCGTTCGCCAACGGCGTCAAGATCGATAACGCACCTCCGTCGGCCAGCACACTTCGCGCATTCACCCGGTATCGAAACGGCGATCCGATCCAATACATCTGGAGCCCCGACAGCAAATACACGGTCTACTACGGGTCGGTCGGCAACCAGGGGCTCACCCCGCAGATGGGGTTCTTCATCGGAGGGAAGTATCTCGCCCAGAAGGCACCGGAGGTCGGGATGCCTACGTTCACGCCCGACGCCTCTCACTTCTTCTGGCTGGCTGGCGACGGTGCGCGGGAGATGATGCAGGTCTGGATGGACGGGAAGATGGTGTACGAATTCGACGGCCGGGGGCGCGATCCCGTTCAGGCGCCTGGCGGCTGGGGGATGGGCAGCGACGGCGCGCTCACATTCGTGATTCAAACCGTGGATGGATTCAAGCGGGTGCGGATCACGCCGGGAACGGACAACGGCTTTGCGGCCTTCGTCGCGACCGGGAAGCCGGTGCGTTAGGGCTTCCCACCCGCCGGCGGCGCGGCGTACTTCGCGGCCTCGGCGGGCCGGCCCAGGGCGGCGTAGGCGGTGGTGAGATCGGCGCGGGCCCATTCGAGGAAGCGGATCGAGGGAGACGCCTGTTTGGCCAGGATATCGTGGCCCGCCTTGGTCTCGGCGACCGCATCGGCCCAGCGCCTCTGTCGGACGAGCGCGCGGCCCAGCTTGATCCGGATGATCCCGACGTTGGAGTGGTTGGCAGAGAGGGTCTCGCTGAAGCGCGCGAGCGCCTCGCGGAAGACCTTCTCCGCGCCGACGTTGTCGCCCTGGCCCAGCCGCACCGAGCCGACGTTGGAGAGGCCGATCCCGATCAGATAGTGCTTGCCGTGATAGGCGGTGCGATAGATGTCCACCGCCCGCGCGTAGTAGCGCTCCGCTTCGGGGTAGCGCTCCCGCCGGAGCTCGATGGTGCCCAGCTCGTTCACGGTGGACGCCACGTTGGGGTGCATCGGGCCGAACACCTTCTCCCGGATGACCAAGGCCTGGCGCAGCGTCGCGGTGGCCTCGTCCCAGCGCTCCTCCCGCACCAGCGCCCGGCCCAGCATCGTCAGGTTGCCGGCGGTGGCGTAGTGCTCTTCTCCATACCAGGAGCGGGTTATGTTGAGCGCCTGCCGGTAGTAGTCCTCCGCCTGGCGGTACTTCCCCCGCTCGAACTCGGTGGCGCCGAGGTTGATCAGGTCCTCGGCGACCGAGGGATGACGGGGGCCGTGACGCCGGCGGTCCAGGGAGAGCACCTCGCGGTTGAGCGAGTCGGACGCGTCGTAGTTCCCGGCATAGAAGTGTGTGTTGGCCAACTCGGTCACTGCCGCCGCGTAGTCGGTGGAGCCGCCGTCGCGGAGTCTGAGCAGGTGGACCGCCTCGGTGAGCACCAGGAGCGCCGCGGGGTAGTCGCCCTTGGCCTCGAGCACCCGGCCGAGCGCGGCGGTACTGGCGGCGTCGGCCGGCCGTTGCGCCCCGCGGACCAGTTGCTCGGCTTCGTCGTAGCGGGCCTGGTCCATGCGCAGGAGGCCGAGCGCGATCTGCGCCTCGGCGACTGTGCGGTCATTCGGGCCGGAGAGCTTTTTCCGTTGCTCGAGGCTCGCGAGCAAAAGCGTATCAGCGGTTTCCAACCGGCCCAGCTTCTGGTAGATGGTGCCCAGGGTCTGGAACAACTCGGACTGGGTGCGCGGATCGGCTTCGAGACTCCGGGCCTCCTGGAGGCCGCGATCGAGCAGCGTGATGACTTTCAGGGTATCGGCCGGTGCCGCGGAGGGATCGCCCCCCTCGAACAGGTTCTGGGTGAACCGCTGTACCCGAGCGGTGCGAGCTGACTCGGCCAGTGCGGCGTCACGGGCCTGCTTGAGCCGCACGGTGTAGAAGGCGATGAGGCCGACGACCGCGACGAGGGCGAGCGCCGCGGCCACGACCGCCGCAGCATGGCGGCGGACAAATTTCCCGGCGCGGTAGCCGAACGAATCGGGCCGCGCCTCGAGCGGCTCGGCGGCCAGGAAGTGGTCGATGTCCCGGATCATCCCGTCCATGTCGCGATAGCGCCGGAGCGGGTCGGGGTGCATCGCGGTGGCGCAGAGGACGTCGAGATCTTCTTCCTGGGACGGTTCCGGCGGCGCGGCCGGGAGCCGCCCGAGCAGCAGCTCGTAGAGCACGACGCCGAGGGCGTAGACATCGGTGTAGGTGCCGACGCCGGAGTGGTCCAGCTGCTCGGGCGCCGCGTAGGCGGGCGTCAACATCCGCAGGCCGGTGCGGGTCGTGTCGGAGCCGTCGGCGGCCTCGAGGTGCTTGGCGATGCCGAAGTCCACCACCTTCACATTGCCGTCGCCGGTCACCAGGATGTTGCTGGGCTTGAGGTCGCGGTGGATGATGGCGTGGCGGTGGGCATACTGGACCGCTTCGGCCACCGCTCTCACCAGGAGGAGCTTGTCGCGGACGCCGAGCCCGCGATCTCGGCAATAGTCAGTGAGCGGCTGGCCGGGGACGTACTCCATCGCCAGCCACGGGGTCCCGTTAGGGAGGACGTCGGCGTCGTGGAACTGAGCGATGCCGGGATGGCTGAGCTGGGCGAGTGTGCGTTGCTCGACGAGGAATCGGTCGCGGCGCGCCGGCGAGAGCCAAGCGTCGCGCAGGATCTTGATGGCGACCTGGTGCCCGACGTCGGCGCGTGTCGCGAGGTAGACCACCGCCGAGCCGCCCTCGCCGAGTGGCCGCATCAGACGGTATGCACCGATCTGTTCCGGCGCATCCGGCGCCGCGCCAATCAGGTCACCCGCGGCGGCGGCGACGTCGCGATCGAGCGGGTGGCGGCCTTGCCCATCGGCGTGGAGCATCGCCTCGAGCCTGGCCCGCAGCGCCGCGACGTCGCCGGCGAGCCGGGAGAGCGCCGCCGCCCGCGCCTCGGGCGGCAGGCCGACCAGCTCGTCGAAGGCGTCGGCGAGCTGCTCCCACGCAGGCTCAGCCAGCACGGTCTAGCTCCACGGCGAGCCAGGCACGCGCGGCGCGCCAGTCGCGGTGCACGGTGGCTTCGGAGATCCCCATCACCTCGGCGGTTTCGGGCACCGACAGCCCGGCAAAATATCGGGTCTCGATCATCTCGGCCTGTCTGGGATAGAGCCGAGCCAGGTCGGTGAGCGCCCCGTCGAGCGCGATGAGATGGTCGTCGGTGGCCGCAGGCTCTTCGATGGATTCATCGTAGGTGACGAGGGCGAGCCCGGCGCCACGCTTGGTGGCGCTTCGGCGGCGCGCGGCGTCCACGAGGACCTGCCGCATCGCGCGGGCTGCGATGCGCTTGAAATGGAGAGGCGATTCCGCGCGGATGCTGCTGGACGAGCTGAGCTTGAGCCACGCCTCGTGGACCAGCGTGGTGGGGCTCAGACTCGCGAATACGTCGCGGCTGAGCACGGCGGCGGCCAGACGCCGGAGCTCCTCATAAGCCAGGCTGTAGAGCCCATCGAGTTCCTGTGGGGAGTGCATCGACCTCTCGGGGGTTTCTGATAGCGTACCCGGGGCTCCGGCCTTGCGCAACTTGCCGAGCTTATCCCATCCAGAGCGGGGCTAGTTCTTATCAGCTGGAACGATCGTTAGCCCGCGGGCGCGTCGGGACCAGCACGGGGTCGGCAAAGGCTGCGGCGTAGTCGGCGGCCCATTGATACAATGCCCGAGGTGGCAATCCGATGAGTTCCTGGACTGCGGATGTCACGAACGCGGGATGTTCAAGCTTCACCTGCCACGCGGCGAGCAGCATCTCCACGACGCTGCCGGCCCACTCCGTGGCTCGAGGCCCGGCGGCGCGCCGTTACCCAGTACTTCAATCCACTCGGCGCGGGTGAGAGGCAGCTGGGCTTCAAGCAGCTTGTTATAGTCTCCGGGTGTCGCTCGCGCCGGCCAGTCCGATCCCATTGGAAAACGGTCGAGCCCGATTTCCCGCATCAGCCCTGCAAGTCGGTCGAGCCGATGCTTGTTGGTCCTGGGCCACAGCACGACCACGGCGAGATCGAACCGCAGGTTATGGGTGCCCGCCGCGTGTCTGGCGATCGCCTCCCGATAGGCCTGCAGAGCATTGAGGGTTGCCTCGTCCAGCCCGCCCCAGCCGCCGACATGAGCGATCTGGACCGGAAGATCGCCGGCGTGGGACAGCACCTGCTCGATGAAGATCTCGGCGTCGCGCTTTGTATAGTCCGACGCATGGCGCACATGGATCACGAGCGGCATGTTCGCTATCCGCGCTTCATCGACGAACCCGGCAAGCGTCGCGACCATCTTCGGCGATCCCGGCTCGAAGCCGCTATTGGCGAGATGCAGCTTGGCCCCGGCGACGCCGGACTTGCCGGTCCAGAAGTGCAGTTCGTCCAGCGCGTTCGCAGAAAACGGGTTAATCCCAACGAACGCGACCAGCCGTCCGCCGGAGCCCCTCGCCGCCGTGACGTTGAAGGCATTCTCTTCACGCGTGAGCCGCGGGATGTCGACGTCCTTGTCCCATTTCACCATCGGCGAGGACAGCCTATACGCCTCCGACAGCAGCACGCCGTGCCGGATGCCCGCCGCGTCCAGCAGGCGCAGGGCATCGGCTCCACTCCGCTCTCGGAACGCCGAGGGCTTGAGCATGGACATGGCGCGCAGCATGAGATTGCGCGACGCAATTCTCTCGAGCGCCGCCGTCGCCGCTGGTCCTTGCATGTGCAGGTGGTGGTCGGCGGCAGCCGACGGGAGTCCCGAGGGCGGCGATGGCAAGGTCATCCAGGCGATGCAACCGACGGTGACAAGCAGGCTGACCAATCCGATGAGGATGAACCACCCCGTGCGTGCCCGCTTCGAAGATTGCTGCCTCAACCGCGGCGGGCTGCTTCGATTGCAGCGATGTCGATCTTTTTCATCTCCATCATCGCATCGAACGCGCGCTTGGCGGCGCCGCGATCGGGATCGGTGATCGCTTGCGTCAGGGCGATCGGCGTAATCTGCCAGGACAATCCCCACTTGTCCTTGCACCACCCGCAAGCGCTCTCCTGGCCGCCGTTGCCGACGATCGCGTTCCAGTAGCGATCCGTTTCGGCTTGGTCAGCAGTTGCCACCTGGAACGAGAACGCCTCGTTGTGCTTGAACGCAGGTCCGCCGTTGAGCCCGAGGCACGGAACGCCCATCACGGTAAACTCGACCGTCAATACGTCCCCCTTCTTCCCCGACGGAAAATCTCCCGGTGCGAGCTGCACCGCGCCGACGGACGAGTCGGGAAAGGTCTTGGCGTAAAACCGCGCCGCACCCTCGGCGTCCCCATCGTACCAAAGGCAAATCGTGTTCTTTGCTGGATTCCCCATGTCACTTCTCCATTGTGATGAGCCACCCGAGGCTACGTCCGATCTAGCCCGAAACCGATTTGCAACCCTATGGCCACTCGTTGGCGATTGCCATCCTGCCAACAGCGCCCGCCGAGCTCGCGGGTATTCATCGGGAGCTGTTGCCATGGTCTACGGCATGATGCCTAACGAATGAACCTAGGCGGCGCGGCCGCACGGGCAGCACCCACCTTCGAGGGGTACGCCGTCATCGCCCGGTCCAGGATGGCCGTCCACCTGAACCGCTCGATCCGAACGCAGCAACCCCGCGCCGGAAATCATCGCTGCCGTATACCCGGGCCACCAGATCGTCGTCACTGGGTAAATTGGCGCGCCGGATCCGCGCGACGGCGACCTTCGTTGCCCACATCGTGAGTGGAGCGTGCGTGAGCAGCTTGTCCGTGATCCCCGTGATCACTTCGTCCAAGGCTCCGTCCTCACAGGTTTCAGCGACGAAGCCGGCGGCATGCGCTTCCTCGGCGTCGAATAGTCGCGCCCGCAGCACCATGTCGAGCGTGCGCGCCGGGCCGAGCCTGCCGACCAGGATCGAGATGCTGTTGAGCGACAGGCAGTTCCCCAGCGTCTTCGCGATCGGCATCCCAAACTTCGCCGACCGGGTTGCGACTCTGAGGTCGCACACCGCGGCTAGCGCCAGCCCGCCACCGAGACAGTAGCCCTCCACCGCGGCCACGGTCGGCACGGCGACTTCCTCGAGCCGGTTCACCACGCGCGTGAGGCGTTGCTCGTACGCAATGCCGTCGGCACCATCGCGGAAGTCATGAAACACGGTGATGTCCGTTCCCGAGGCGAAGGCCCGGCCCCCGGCGCCGCGCAGCACCATCACCTTGACCTTGTCATCGGCGTCGGCGGCGTCGCAGGCCGCGTACAGCGCGTCGTACATCGCGAACGTCATCGCGTTATGCTGCGCCGCCCGGTCGAAGGTGACCGTCATGACCGATCCGGTATGAGCCACGCGCAGGTCGGCGGTCATCGTGCTTCGACCGCCGCTCGGGCGGACACCAGAAGGTCGATCTCGTCGTCCCCGTAGCCAACCTCGCGCAGCACCTCGCGGGTGTGCGCGCCGAGCGACGGCCCGGCACCGGCTCGGCGCGCGGGCGTACCTGACAAACGCAGCGGAGAGCCGAGCTGCCGTACCGCCCCGGCAGTGGGGTGACTGGCATCCCAAAAGAAGTCGCGGGCCGCGAGATGGGCATCGGTGAATACTTCGCCGTAGTCGGCGATCGGGGCGCAGGGGACGCCGGCCCGCTCGAGGAGCTGGATCAATTCGGTCCTCGTCAGCATCGCGGTCTTCTGCTCGATCAGCGGGATGAGCTCCGCGCGCTGTTGGTATCGCGCGGATGAATTCAGGAATCGAACATCGTTGGCGAGCTCGTCCAAGCCCAGCGACGCGCAGAGTCCGGCCCACGTCTTTGGGGTGACGGCCCCGATGGTCACCCACCCATCGACGGCGCGCACCGCCTGATAGGGCGCTTCGCTTTGGTGCGCCGAGCCGAGAGGCCGTCCGACCTCGCCGGTGGCGAAGAAACGCCCGGCCTCCCAGATCGCCAGCGAGACCCCGGATTCAAGCAGCGACACGTCGAGGTATTGACCGGTGCCGCTGCGGTCCCGCTCGCGGAGCGCGGCGGTGACGCCAAGCGCGACGTAGAGCGCGCAGACCAGATCGCAGAGCGGCACACCGGCCTTGGCCGGCGGCCCGTCGGGCGAGCCGGTGATGCTCATCAAGCCGCTGCGGGCTTGGGCCATGATGTCCATGGCGGGGAGATTCGCGAGCGGCCCGTCCTGTCCAAACCCGGATGCCGATGCGTAGATGATGTCCGGCCTGACGAGGCGAACGTCATCATACGACAGCCCCAGTGACCGCATCGCTCCCGGTCGGAGGTTCTCGACCAGCACATCGGCGCTCGCGGCGATCCGGAGAAACGCCCGCTTCCCCTCTGATGTTTTCAGGTCGAGCACGACTGATCGTTTCGAGCGGTTGAGCCGGATGAAGGTCGAGCTCTCGCCGCCCACGAAGGGGCCCGACGCGCGCACGGGCTCACCGTCGGGACTTTCGATTTTGATCACGTCGGCGCCGAGATCTGCGAGCTGCAAGGTTGCGAACGGCGCGGCCATGAAGACGCCGACCTCGATGACCCGGACGCCACCGAGCGCCCCCCCGGTCACAACCACCCCGATGCCACGAGCAGCAGCCACGTCACGAGCGGGGCTAGCGCGACCATGCTGAAGCCCCATTGGATGAGCCGTCGGAACACGACGTCGCGCTGGTCCTCGGGTGCGTTGGCCACAACCAGCGAGCCACTGGTCGAGAAAGGACTGGCGTCGACCACCGAGGAGGAGATCGCGAGAGCCGTGATGAGCCCCGCGGTGCTTATCCCCGAAGTCCGGAGGATTGGTACGGCGAGCGGGATGAGAGCCCCAAGGATACCCGTGGTCGACGCGAACGCGGAAACGACGCCGCCAATGTAGCAGACCACCAGGGCGGCGACGAGGGCTGTGCCCACGGTCGCAACGCTTTTACCGAGATAGTCGATCGTGCCGATCGTCTCCATCAGGCTGACGTAGGTCACGATGCCGCAGACCAGAAGCACCGTGGGCCAGGCGATCTGACTGATGGCACCCTTGACGCCGCGCGGGTCAACCAGTGAGAGCACCACCGCGACGACGAATGCGGAGAATCCGACGTCGAGGCCGAAGAACAGGGCGCCGCCGGCGAGCGCGAGCAGTGAGACGATCGTCAGCGCGCGCGGGAGGTCGAGCGTGGCGACGCCCTCCGGCTTCAGGGCGATATCCGGCGGGAAAGGCGTGGCGGAGCGGCCGGCAGGATCGGCGGGGCCGGGCGGTGGCTGCCCGGCGACCCGCTTCTTCCCGCCGAACACGAGGACCGTGATCCCGGCGAGGATGAGGTTGAACGCGAACGAGCCGAGGAAAAGCGTGAGCGGACTCGTTTGGAGGTGATTGCGCTCGACCACCCCGTTGGTAATGGACCCGAAGATGCCGATCGGCGAAAAACTTCCTGCGCTCGCGCCGTTCACGATCATCAAGCCGATGAGCATTGGGCTGATCCCGTAGCGGGCCCCGAAACCGAGGCCGATCGGCGCGATCATCGCCACGGCCGCCGGCGCCACAGCCCCGACGCCCGTCAACAGGGCGGTCACGAAGAACATCATCCACGGCAGGATGGCCACCCGGCCGCGAACCGATCGAACCGCCGCGTGGACCAGCCAGTCGACCGTGCCGTTGTTCTTCGCAATCGCGAAAAGGAAAGTGACTCCTGCCAGCACGACGAACAGGTCGCCGGGGAATCCCGCGGCGATCTGGTCAGCCCTGGCTTTGAAGCTGCCATGGAGCACGAACATGCCGACCACGAACGCGGCCGCCAGCGAGAGAGCGCCCATGTGAACGGGCAGCACCGTGGCAATGAGGATGATCGCGGCCAGAACGAGGATCGAGATGAGTGCTGCTGACATGCGTGAGCTCCCTGAGGCGATAAGTCTAGTTTTTCGCAAGCTTCTTGTCAGGAGCTACGCGGCCACGATCAGCCCAGGGAGGTTGCGCTAGATCTCCCCGCCTGGCGTCAAGGAGGCCGCGAACAGGGGTTCCTTGGTCTTGAGCTTGCTCCGAGTCGGAGCCATTCCAAAAACTAGAAAGGGTTCGCTTGTCGTCAACGTGCGCGCCCGTGTTCCATGACGATACCCGTGCCGGACGATGCCCATTCGCGCCGAAGGCGCCGCGCGCCCAGCACCGCTCCTAATTCCTGTTCCACGATTGCATCGGTCAATCCCCGCGCCCGTTGTCGAACGATTGTCTCCAGGCCTGTCGCGTCCTCTGCACCCGGAGCTTCGCCGCTCGATCCGTTCTTGCTATCCTTCGCCATGAGGACGGCGGTGCCGATCGTGCCCGCGCGGCCGCGGGCGCCCTCTGAGGCCCGACGCCGTTGGTGGGAGTTCCTGCGGCAGAACTGCGAGGTCGACCCGCGGGTCTGCCCCCCGTGTGGTGGCGCAATGCGGATCGTCGCCTTCATCACGCCGACCGCGGCATCGATCAGATCCTCACGCACGCGCACGCGGCCCGCCGTGCCATGCTAAGTACGGCCGGCCCACGAGCGAACGCATCCACATTGGCGCGGGCCTGCTTCCGTTCTCTGGAGGGCTGCGGCCGGGGCGCCGGCGCCGGGTTGCAGCGGAGCGGCGAACGGTTCGGGGGTGGCGTTGATAGCGTTTGCCACGGGCCTCTGGCTCCGGTCGGGCCGAAGACTGGCCGTCGGGGCGCTCTC
>JBDTOH010000174.1:0-10142 GCA_039933355.1 Gemmatimonadota bacterium
CCGGTCGCTGGTCGCTCACGTGGCGAACCCTGAGGAGGACCGCCGAGCCGTCAGCCCCTTCGAGCAACGGGGCCGCGGCCTCGGGCGACAGCGCCACGGCCGGCGTTTTGTCGATCCGAAAGATCACGTCGCCGTTTTCGAGGTGGCCTGCGGCAGGAGAGCCCGGAATGGTCGCGACCACGGTGAGCTGACCGGCGGCCCGGTCCAGGTAGATGCCTAACCGTTCCACCGGGGCGTCGGCCGACTCGGGCCGCCGGTCCCGACTCGACACCAGCGCCGCATAGGGATCGCCAAGCTCCTCCAGCAGCCCGGACGCCGCGAACCCGTAGATCCGGTTGTCGTCGAGCGAATCCACTGCGTACGAGCGGATGTGCCGGAAGACCTGATCGAAGAGTGACGTCCCGGCTACCGCTCCCGCGGCCGCCGCCGGCTTCTCGGCACAGCCTCCCGCCAGGGAGGAGACCGCGACCAGCGCGAGGCACCATAACCGAAGCCGCACAACTACTCCTATCGCATGTCGAAGAACTCGGGCCGAGCCGCGACGATCGCGTCCCACACCAGTTGCTCCACCCGCTCGGCCGGCAGCGCCGCGTCCACGTGCACGATCCCGGACCCCTCCGCCGCGCGATAACGCGCCGCGACCCGGGCATGAAACTCGGCGGACTCCCGATCGAGCCGGTCCTGTTTCTTCCCGGCGCTCACCTGGCGCGCGAGACCGACCTCGGGCGCGAGATCGAGCACGCAGGTGAGATCGGCGGTAAGGCCCGCCGTCGCGGCCTCGTTCACCCAGCGGACGTGATCCTCCGGGAGACCCCGCCCCGCGACCTGATATGCGTGAGTGGAGAGGTCGTACCGGTCGGAGAGCACCAATCGTCCCGCCTCGAGCGCCGGCAGGATGACCTTGGCAACGAGGTCGGCGCGCGCGGTCGCGATGTAGAGCAGCTCGGCCTCCGGCGTCCAGACTCGATCCGCCCGGTCGAGCAGCTCCGAGCGGAGCGCCTCCGCGGCGGGAGTGCCACCGGGCTCGCGGACCTGGACGAACCCGACGCCGAGCGCGGCGAGCCGCGCCGCGAGGCGAGCCACGAGCGTCGTCTTTCCGGCGCCCTCGGGACCCTCGAGCACCACGAAGAACCCCGGTCGCGTCGCCCCCACGCCCCGGTCCGCCTAACCGAGGCTGATGATGCTGCTCTGCGCGCCGCGGTCGATCCCGGCGCTCATCTGGTCGTTCACCTTGCGCATCAGCTTGTCGAAATTCGCCCGGGCGACGACATAGGCCTGGCCGATCGCGCTGAGCTCGAGGTCGCGGACCGCGGTCTCGTAGCTCACCGTGAGCTCATCCTCCGGCATCGTGCCCGCCGCCACCAGCTTGTCGATCTGGCGCGCCAGCTCCTGAATCTTGTCGAGCTTAGCGACGGTGTCGGCGTCGTTCCTGAGCGCGGTTTCGGTGCGCCGAAGAGCTTGGTACTCCGGCGATTGGCCGATCAAGCGGCCCACTTCCAGCGCTTTGTCCTCGATCATGATCGACCGTCTCCACGTCGGGCGGTGAGGTACCGAAGGCGTCCAAAGAGATCCAGGTGAAGCATAACGTCGTCCCACCCATCCAGGCGCGCGAGCCGGGCCGTGGCATGAGCCCGGTCGGCGGCGAGCTCGACGGCGATCCAGCCACGAGGCTTGAGCGCGAGGCGGGCCTGTGGAAAGAGCCGCCGGTACAGCTCGAGGCCATCCCCGCCCCCGACCAGCGCGAGCTCCGGCTCGAACTCCCGGACTCCGGCGTCGAGCGAACGATACTCGCTCGACGTAACGTAGGGCGGGTTCGATACCACGAGGTCGAGGGTTCCCTCGCCTAGGCCGTGGAGCAGATCCCCCTGCCGCAGCTCGACCTCGAGCTCGAGCCGTTCCCGGTTCTCTTCCGCCAGCTTGAGGGCCGCGAGCGACCAGTCGACCGCGATGACTCGGTCAAACGACCCCTCCTGCCTGAGCGCGAGCGCGATGCAGCCGGTGCCGGTGCCGACGTCCACGACCACGCCGGTCCGCGTAAGGCCGAGCGCGACATCGACGAGGCCTTCGGTTTCGGGCCGGGGAATCAGGGCCCGCCGGTCCGCCTTGAGCACGAGATGACGAAAGCCGGCAAACCCGGTCACGTAGGCGAGCGGCTCCCCCTTCGCACGGCGCTGAAAACCGGCCTGACAGCGGGCGACCGTCTCATCCGACGCCGGCTTATCGGCGGCGAGCACAACCTCGCCCGGCGTCCATGATTCGAGATCCGCGACGATCCGAAGCGCCTCCCGGCGAGCCTCCTGGACAGCCCCGTCGCGAAGCATTGCCGTGCCCGCGGCCACGAGCGCGCCAAGCGTCACGCTGCCGCGCCGGGTTGGGCGATCAGAGGTCACGGGCTTCCTCGCGGCTCGCGAGCCGGAGCGCGCGGACCAGCTCGTCGAGCCGCCCGTCGAGCACGTCCATCAGGTTGTGCACCGAAAGGTTGATCCGATGGTCGGTGACTCGGCTCTGAGGAAAGTTGTAGGTGCGGATCTTCGCCGAGCGGTCGCCGGTTCCAACCATCGAGCGGCGGTCCCGGGAGCGGATGGCCTCCTGCTCGGAGATCATTCGGTCGAGCAGCCGGGCGCGAAGGACTTCCATCCCCTTGAGCTTGTTCTGGAGCTGGGATTTCTGATCCTGCTGCGAGACGACGAGGCCGGTCGGAAGATGGGTGATCCGAACCGCGCTATCGGTCGTGTTGACGCTCTGGCCGCCGGGCCCGGATGACCGGAAGACGTCGATCTTGAGCTCGTGCGGCTCGATCTTGACGTCGACTTCGTCGGCCTCGGGCAAGACGGCCACCGTCGCCGCAGAGGTATGAATCCGGCCGGCCGACTCGGTGGCCGGCACCCGCTGGACCCGATGCACGCCCGCCTCGCGGCGGAGCATGCCGAAGGCGTCCGCCCCCTTGATCACGAGGATGGCTTCTTTGATCCCGCCTAACGTCCCGTCGCTGAGCGAAAGCGTCTCGACACCGAGGCCGTTGCGCTCCGCGAAGCGGGTGTACATCCGAACCAAGTCGGCGGCAAAGAGGGCGGCTTCGTCGCCGCCGGTACCGGCGCGGATCTCGAGGATGGCGTTGCGGTCTTCGAGTGGATCGCGGGGAACGAGAAGATCTTCGAGCTGCGTGGTGAGCCGGCTGATCTCGGGGGGGAGCCGATCGACGTCGGTCCGGGCCAAGGCCGCGAGCTCGGCGTCGGATTCCTGCGAGAGCTCTTTCGCGTCGGCGTAGTCCCGCTCGAGGAGGGCGAGCTGCTCGGCAAGCCGGACGATGGGAACGAGCCGCGAGTGCTCACGGCCGAGGCTGGTGCGGCGGCCCGGATCTTTGGCGAGCGCGGGATCGCCGAGCTCCCGCGCCACCTCCTCCGCCCGGGCGAGCGCCTGGCGGAGCCGGGCCTCCACTGAAACCGGCTCCCCGCGCCTGTTAGGCGGAGGGCGTGGGTTCGGCCGCCCCGGCGCCGTACTTCCGGCGGAAGCGGTCAACGCGGCCGGCGGTGTCCATGAGCCGCTGCTTGCCGGTGAAGTAGGGGTGGCAAACCGAGCAGACTTCCACGTGAATCGCAGCCGCAGTCGAACGAACCGTGAACTGGTTCCCGCAGGCGCACTTCACTTCGAGCGGCTTATACAAGGGATGAACGTTGGGTTTCATAGATAGCTCCTGATGTAACTCGCGCCGCTCAAAGGACTTAAATGGCTGCAACGAGGGCGGAATGGTAGTGGATTTGGGGGACAGTTGCAAGAGGACCGGGGACGGGGAACGGGGAACGAGGAGCTGCCCTTCGGCGGCCGCGCTCGACCACGCCAACAGCGGACCAGCCGCGCACCCGGCGCCTAACTGCCGTGGTAGTTCGCCAGTCCCCTGTGCCCGGTCCCCCGTCCCCTATCCGTTGACTCCGTCTCCCCCCCACCCTATCCTGCCAAACTCGTCCTCCGGAGCTCAGATGTCGCTTGCTTCTCTCGAGGTGCTGCGCCGAATCCCGCTGTTCCACGGCCTCGACGAGGACGAATTCCACGCGCTCGGGTCCCTCCTCCGGGAACGTCGCTACCATCGCGGGGCCATCATTGTCTCCCAAGGAGACCCGGGCGACGCGCTCTTCCTCATCGCGGAGGGCCAGCTCAAGGTCGCCGTCTTCGCGGAGGACGGGCGCGAGGTGATCCTGTCCGTGCTCGCGGCCGGCGGCTTCTTCGGGGAAATGGCATTGCTCGACGATGAGCCGCGGTCGGCGCACGTGATCGCGATGACCGATTCCGTCCTGCTCCAGCTCCGCCGCGATGAGTTCCGAGCTCGGCTCCGGGCTTCGGCCGAGCTTGGCGTGGCGCTGCTCCGCGAGATCTCCCGCCGGCTCCGCCGCGCCGACGAGACCATCGCGAGCCTGGCACTGCTCGACGTCAACGGGCGGATCGCAAGCCTGCTCCTGGAGCTCGCCCGCGAGGAAGGCGGGACCAAGATCACGCGGCGGCTGACCCACGCGACGATCGGCCAGATGGTGGGCGCGAGCCGCGAGACGGTGTCTCGGACGATGCGGAGCTTGGTGCTCCGCGGCGTGATCGCCCATTCCCGGCGCGAGATCCAGCTCAACGATGTCGCTCAGCTCCGCCTCGCCGCCCAGCGGACCGCCTCGGACCCGACGCCGGCGTGACGCTCACGGTGACCTTCTGGGGGACCCGGGGCTCGATCCCCACCCCCGGACCCGGCACGCTCCGCTACGGCGGCAACACGCCCTGTGTGAGCGTGACGAGCTCGGCCGGGCGGCAGCTGGTGCTCGACGCGGGGACCGGCATACGAGCGTTAGGCAGCGCGCTGGAGCGGCAAGGTGGGGCCGTCTCCGTCGAGATCCTGTTGTCGCACACGCACTGGGACCACATTCAGGGCCTTCCCTTCTTCGCGCCGCTGTTCGATCCCATGGCGTCGGTCCGAATCGCGGGGCCGGCTCAGGCCGAGGGCTCGCTCAGCCGGGTGCTGGCGGCGCAGATGGACTCGAGCGTTTTCCCGGTTCAGCTGACGGCGCTGCGCGCCAAGCTGGCGGTGACCGAGATCACACCGGGGCCGGTGGAAGTGAGTGGTTTTGAGGTCACGAGTGTCCTCCTGTCGCATCCCGCGCCGACACTAGGCTATCGGATTGGGGAAACGGCGGCGAGCCCGGCGGTCGCGTACATAACCGACAATGAGTTAGCCGACCGAGCCGGGGGCTCCGGACGGAAACCGCTCGTACGGTTCTTGCAAGATGTATCGTTCCTGATCCACGATGCCATGTACTTCGACGCTCAGCTGTCGAAGCGACAGGGCTGGGGTCACTCGAGCGCGGAGGAAGCTGTGATGCTCGCGAGCGAAGCCGGCTGCCGCACGCTGGCGCTGTTTCACCACGATCCCGAGCACGACGACGCCGCCGTCGATCGCTTGCTCGACGAAGCTCGAGCCTGCGCAGCCCGCCTGGGCGCCTCGCTCGAGATCATCGCCGCGGCCGAAACGACGCCGGTTAGCGTCGGAGGAGACTGACATGAAACCGATGGTCGCCACGCTGGCCTTGAGCCTCGGGCTTGCCGCGGGATTGGGCGCGCAGGATTCCCGGGCAGGACTCGCCGTGCTCCCGTTCGAGAACGGCGGGAGCTATGGAAAGGACAAGGAAGAGTTCGACGCCCTCCGGCGCGGGCTCGCCGCGATCCTAACGACGGAGCTCAGCCAGAATCCCGCGATCCGGCTGGTGGACCGCGAGCGGGTCCAGCAGCTGCTCGACGAGCAGAACCTCGGCCAGTCCGAGCGGATCGACGCCGGAACCGCCGCGAAGATCGGCAAGCTGGTCGGCGCGAAGTACATGGTGGCCGGCACGTTCATGGATCTCTACGGTGACTTCCGGATCGATGCGCGGATCATCGACACTGAGACCGGCGAGATCATCAAAGTGGTGCGGAGCGACCCCAAGCTCTCCGACCGAAAGCAGATGTTCAAGATCGTCCAGTCGGTCGCGGAGCGGATCATGGACGGCACCAAGCTGGCGCCACTTCCGGCCGCCGCGGCGAGCGCAGCGCGGGCGCGTGAGGTTCCGACCGACGCACTGGCCGCCTACAGCCGAGCGTTGCTCTATCAGGATAAGGGCGACAAGACGAAGGCGATCGAGTACTACAACAAAGCGCTGGCGGCGTTCCCGAACTTTACCGACGCGAAGGAAGGTCTCAAGCGGCTCGGCGCGAAGGCATAGCCGTCTCGGCCGCTCCAGCGCGCGCGACGGCGCCCTTGAGCCCGACGAACAGGCCGAGATGGATCGGCAGCACGAGGCCGATGACGTCATAGTTCGATTGAATGAACCCCGGCAGGACCGTGACGGCTAAACCGAGGAGCGCCACGCCCGCAACCAAACCGGCAAGCCCTAGCGCAAGACGCCGGCGCCGTGCATCCCGCCTCGCGCTTGGGAGCAGGACGGCGAGCGCGACCGACAGCAGGTTGAGCTGGAACAGATTCTCGTTCCAGTACGCCACCCGATGGTCGGTGAACCCCCAGAGCGCGGCGAGCGCCGTGCCGAACAGGCCCGCCACGATGGTCCACGTCGTGGCGCTCCACCAAAACACTCTCCCACCCCCCACGCCGCCGCGCCACAGCGCAACGCCGAGAAGCAGACCCGCGAGGCAATACCACGGAGTCCAATTCGCCGGCCGGTCGCTCACTTGGAACCGGTTGCTTTGGTAAATGACCGCTTCGCGCTTGACGAGCGGATGGACCCGGCCGTCCGGATCGGTGACTGTGATCCGGTCGAGATGGGGCCTAAGCTCGATCGGGAGGAACATCTGCTCGGACGCCGAGAGGCGGTGGTCGGTCGGAGAGCCGAGGCCGATCATCAGCAGCGTGTGCATCAGGACCGAATTCTCGGTCAGCCGGCGGGTCTCGGAGCGATAGGTCACGTCGGTCCGGACCGAGTCGCCGTAGCGCTTGATCTGACCGCCTAACACTTTGTCCAGCGCATCCCGGATCCGGGTCGAGCAGTTGTCGCGGTAGTAGTCGTAGTAGTACGCACGATTCTCCGGCCGGTCGTTCCAGACCAGAAAGTCGCGCAGATCGGCGCGGGCGGCCGGGGGAAGATCGAGCTCCTGAGCCCAGGTGGTTCGCTCCGCCTGCCGATAGCTGGCCAGATACGCCTGGACCGGGCCGGCGCCCATCGAGTACCAATTTCTCCCCTGCGCGAAATGGAGGAAGAAGTTCTTCTGGCGGAAGTCGAACCGGCCGTAATCGTACGCCTGGTCGGTGCCGTTCTTCTCGTCGTGGATCCAGAGCGCGTTGTGGCCGAAGCGCTCCCAGATGATCGCGCCGACTCCGAAGGTGAGCAGCGTGACCGTCAACTCGCTTCCGCGGGCCGTGTCGGGCGGTGCCTGCCCGGCGGCGGCCGCGGGCATCGCCGCAACGAGGAGTGAGCACAGCCTCGCGGTGGATCCTCTCACAGCGCGATTTCTTTGGCCTCGGCATCGGAGCGATAGATCGCTTCGATCACCTTGAGGACCTGGACCTGCTCCTGCAGCGTGGGCGCGGTCGCGTCCCCCGCGATCGCGGCGAGAAAGTGGGCCCATTGAGCTCGGAATGATGCGATGAACGCGTTCTCGCGGCTGAGGGATCCGGTCGGCGAGACATCGTGCGGGACTCCGTGGATCTCTTTCCAGACGTGGAGCGGGTTAATGCCCGCCGTGCCCTTGCTGCCCCGGAGCCCGACCCCGAACCGCTCCCGCTCACCGATGTGGCGCCACGTCACGTCGACGAACACGCCGGTCCCCGGCTCGCAGACCACGAATGCGCTGCCCGACTGCTCGACCGACTTCTCACCCCGGCTTCGGCTCAGGTTCGCGCTGACCCGGATCGGCGTCGGATTCCCCGCGAGCCAGAAGCAGAGGTCGAGCACCGTGAGCCCGAGATCGAGCATCGCGCCGCCACCGGCCTCTTCCTTCTTCTGGCGCCAGCCGAGTTGGGTCCGGGTCGGCCGGGCCAAATGCCAACTGCCGCGCATGCTGTCGATCTCACCCAGCTCGCCGCTTTGCACGAAGCTTCGGACCGCTTGAACATCGGGCCGGTAGCGGTGGGTCATGCCGACCATCACGACCCGCCCCTTTTTCTCCGCCAGACGAGCGATCTTCTGCGCGCTCGCGCTGGTCATCGCGAGGGGCTTCTCCACCAGCATGTGGAGGTTGGCGCTCAGCCCCGCGATGATGTGCGGCTCATGGAGATGGTTGGGTGTGGCGATCAGCAACGCGTCGAGCTCCACATGGGCGAGGAGATCTTCGATGTCATCGAACACATCGGAGATCCCGAACCGCTCGCCAACGGCGCGCGCCTTGGGAACGTCCGTGTCGCAGATTGCGCGCAGCTCGACGCCCTTGAGCTTTCGCAGCACGGGCAGATGTGCCACCTGCACGATCGCACCCGCGCCTACGATGCCGATGCGGACGGAGTCGGCCATGAACATTCTCCTCAGTACCAGCGCTTGACTTCGGTCCCCGGAAAATAAGCACTCAGGATCTCGCGATACGAGGCTCCCGCGCGGGCGCGCCCGACCGCTCCCCATTGGCACATGCCGACCCCGTGTCCCGAGCCCGACCCGTCCGCCCGCAGGCTCAGGATGCGGCCGCCGGCTTTCGTCACCACGAGCGAGAAGTTAGCGCTCCGGAGCATCGGGACCTGGGCCGGTCGGAGCACCTGCCGAATGATCTGCTCACCGACGACCGAGACGGCCGGCGCCTGGCGCGCAAGAATGACGAGCTCGGAAACTCGATTCGTGGCGGAGCGGCGGATGATCTGCAGGTCGCTGACTTGTGCCAGCGACCCGGCGTTCGCCCCAGCGAGCGGAGCCGTCTCGCGAAGTGTCCGGCCGGCCGCCTCACCGCTCCACTGCTCGGTCCACCGAAACCGCGGTGACGAGCCGCAGTACGCCTCTCCCGCCGGTGAGCGATCGAGGATCGATCGGAGATACGGAAAAGGAGCGCCACCGAATGCTTCCTCCACCGAAGCAGTTCGTCCCCCGCAGGTCGAGTGGAAGTACACCTCGGCGAGCTGGGTGTCGTAGGTGACGACTTCGCCGCGGGTCTTGTTGACCGCGTCCCATCCGGCCTGCGTCTCCGCCGACACCCCACCGTATGCCTGATCCGACACCGTGCTCAAGACGTCGTAGCCGCGGACGCGGTAGCGGCCCAGCATCCGGAGCGTAAACGTGCGCGACACGACGGCCTGGGCGTACACGGCCTCGTTCTCCGACGGTGGACGGCGCCCCATCTCGACATTGACGACGCCCGCCACGTAAGCCTCGAGCGGGAGCACGTTCACCGCAAGGAGACCGTTCGGGACGGGGATGACCGTCACCTCGCCGCGATAGTCGCGCCCGTTGATCCGAACGAAGCCGGCTGTCTCCTGCGACCGCGCGGTGATCGAGACCGAGCCGGAGGAGCCGAGCTTGCTTTGGCGCAGTCGAATGCCACCGGGCCCGCCGACGACCTGAACGGAGCTTCCCGCCGCCACTGGCGTGAGCCCGCCTCCGTCGCCGCTCGAGAGCAACACGCCGTTCCCGCCTCCGACTGTGAGCGGAGCGTCTCCCACTACGAGGCCCACGCGGACCATCGGCTCGACGGAATCCGCATCCGGCACAAGGCCCGCATCCGCGGGGATGCAGGCCGCGGCGAAGAGCACCAGGCCGAGGCCGTGCTTAGCCGCGGTAGTTGCCGAACTTGAGCTCGAGACCAAAATCCTGACTGCGGAGAAAGGCGATCACCAGTTGGAGGTCGTCACGGCTGGGCGACGTGACCCGAATCTCGTCGCCCTGAATTGCGGTTTGCACTTTCTTGAATCCCTGCTCCTTCATGGCCTTGATGATCTTCTTGGCGGTGTCCTGATCGATTCCCTGGGTGAGCGTGACCGTGCAGCGCATCGACTGACCCGCGCCGGGCTCGAGCTCGCCGACCTTGAGGTTTTTCGAGGGGACCTGGCGCTTGACGCACTTGGCCTGGAGCACGTCGATCAATTGCTTCATCCGGAACTCGTCGTCGGCGTGGAGCTTGATCTCGGCCTTGGTCCGGTCGAACTCAATGGTGCAATGGGTGCCTTTGAAGTCGTAACCTTGTTGTCGACCGCTTCCTCGGGG
>JBDTOH010000175.1:0-10109 GCA_039933355.1 Gemmatimonadota bacterium
CGCAGTCGCTCCAGCTCGCGGGTGGCGGCACGCTTGCCTTCGAGAAAATCTACCCGCTCGACGCCGGGTTCGATTCGATGGCCGACGTCCCGGAGGAGATTCGCGAGAACAAGCGATATCGGGAGCGCGGGGACTTCACCATTGCCGGGCTCACGGAGGCGCTGGCCCGGGATTTTGGACCGGCGTGTCTCGACATCGTCGTCCACAGCCTCGCGAACGGTCCGGAGGTGAGATCGCCGCTGCTCGACACCAGCCGGAAGGGCTATCTCGAGGCGGTGAGCGTCAGCGCCTACAGCAACGTGGCCCTGATCCGCTCGCTCAGCCCCCTGATGCGACCGAACGGATCGTTTCTCTCGCTCACCTACCTCGCGAGCGAGCGCGTCATCCCCGGCTACGGCGGGGGCATGTCGTCCGCCAAGGCCGCGCTCGAATCCGATACGCGGGTGCTCGCGTTCGAGGCGGGCCGGCGGTTTGGAGTCCGTGTCAACACGTTGTCGGCGGGGCCGTGGGCATCGCGCGCCGCGAGCGCCATCGGCCTGATCGAGCGGATGATGGACTACTACAAGGCGCACTCGCCGCTCCCCCGGGACTTTACCCCGGCCGAGGTCGGAAACGCCGCGGCGTTCTTGTCGAGCCCGCTTGCGAGCGCGATCACCGGCAGCACGGTGTATGTCGACAACGGCTATCACGCCATGGGTATGGGGGTTCCCGAGCCCTCGTGACCACCGACCGGCTGGCCCGACTCGGCGCGGTTTCAGCCGCGCTTGCGGTGATCGCCGGGGCGTTCGGTGCCCACGCGCTCAAGGATTCGCTCAGCGCGGGTGAGCTCGCGGCGTACGAGACGGGCGCCCGGTATCAGATGTATCACGCGCTCGGGCTTTTCATCGTGGCGTGGACGCACAGCCGAGCGCCGACCCGTGCGACGGTCGCGGCCGGGTGGTGCTTCATCGCCGGCACGGTCCTCTTTTCGGGAAGTCTCTACGCGCTCGCCATCCTCCACCAGAGCTGGCTTGGCGCCATCACTCCGCTCGGCGGAGCGAGCTTCATCGCGGGCTGGCTCTGCCTCGCCTTCCGATCGGCGGCGCTCCACCCCGCTCCGCATCCCCACTGACGAGGAGCTCCCCATGGGTGTCCCGATCGCCGCCGCCATCCTCCGGACCGAGAAAGACATCGCCGCGGCCTTTCGCTCGGCGAACGCGACGTCGCCGGAGGATGCTATCAATGTCCACCCTCACGCCCCGCTGGAAGTCATCGCCTGGCGGAAGATGACCCGGCGCGCCATCATCCGGCCGGCTCCGCCCGATCGGTTCTACCTCCATGAAGAGAGCTGGGACCGGTTCGTCAAGGTCAGGCGAAGGATGGCGATGCTGATGGTTGGTGCGGCTATCCTGTTTGCGTTAGGCATCCTCCTCCGTCAGAGGTAGGGTGCGCTACCTACCCCTTCTCCACGAGGTGGACCAGTGGCAGCGCGATGCCGCCGGCCGTAACCCGGGTGTCATTCCCTGTCATTCCGGGTGCTCGGCCTGCTGTCTCGGTCCGTTCGATATCTCGATTGCCGACGCCGCGACGCTCGTCGAGGGGTTCGCCCAGCTGCCCGAGCCCGAGCGTGAGGACATCCAGAGGAGGGCCGCCTCGCAGCTCGCTCGCGTGGCGGAGCTCGAGCCCGGCTGGACCGCACCCTACGACGTCTCGGCGCTCGGTGAAGAGCGGTTCGACCGGTTAACCGAAGCGCTCCACGATGTCCCGTGCCCGGTGCTCGATCATGCGGGCCGCTGCCGCCTGTACGACCACCGTCCCCTCGTCTGCCGGATTATGGGGTTAGGCATGCGAACTCCGGCCCGGCGCGTGATCGACAACGACTGCCCGATCCGAGAAGACTTTCCCGCGTACGCCGCGCTTCCCCCTCAGCCGTTCGACCTCGAGGAATGGGAGGACCGCGAAGAGCTTGCGCTCGAAACGGCCGCCGGTAACGCGGGGGCTTCCGGGGCCGTGGGGTTCGAGACGATCATCGCGGCGGCAATCTCGACCGGCTAGCTCACGCCCGTCCCGGCCAACCGCTTCACCAGCCGGTACATGAACTCGAAGCCCCGATAGAATCCCTCCGCCGGCACCCGCTCGTTCATGCCGTGCGCGTTGCTGTCTCCGTAGAACAGACCGGAGACTCCGTAGGTCGGAATCCCGGCGTTTCTGAGATACACGCCGTCGGTCGCGCCGGTGCTCATGGTCGGAATGACTGGGACGCCCGGCCACATCTCCTGGCTGAGCCCTTCGAGCACCGACATGAGCGCCGGAGTGAGCGGTGACGGCGGGCTGTTCTTCGCTTCGCCTTCCGGAGTGATCGTCACCTTCGGGTCGTTGATCACCCGCGCGAGCGCGCGCTGAACGTCGGCCGGATCCTCGTCGGGAAGGATTCGGCAATTCACGTTCGCCCGGGCTCGTTGGGGAAGCGCGTTCCGGGCATGGCCGCCTTCGAGCATGGTTGCGACGCAGGTGGTTCGGAGCTGTGAGTTGTACCTCGGATCCTGGGACAGCACGCGCTCGGCCGTGGCATCCTGCGGATTCGCCACGATCGCCCGCATCGCCGAGCCTGCTTCACCCCCCGCGACCGCCGCTGAGCGGTCGAAATAGGCCCGGGTGATCTCGTTGAGGTGGACCGGGAAATCGAAACCGCCGACTTTCACGAGCGCCCCGGCAAGGTGGGTGATCGCGTTGTCTTTCACCGGCACCGAGCTGTGACCTCCGGGGTTGGTCGATTCGAGCGTGAAGTTCTGGACCTTCTTCTCGCTCGCCTGCACGTCGTGGGAGAGCTTCTTGCCGTCGCGGATCCGCCCGCCGCCGCCTTCGTTGAAGGCGAACTCCGCGTCGACGAGGTCACGCCGGTTGCGGACCAGCCACTCGACGCCGTTATTCGGGCCGCCTTCCTCATCGACCGTCGCGGCGACGATGATGTCGCGGTCGGGCACGAAGCCCTCCGCCTTCATTCGCATGATGATGGCGAGATGCATCGCCACCTCGTCCTTGTTGTCCGCAACGCCTCGGCCGAAGAAGGTGCCGTCTTTCTCGATGAATTGAAACGGCGGCAGCGTCCAATCTTCCGGCTTCGCCTCGACGACATCGATGTGCGACAGGAGCAAAATCGGCCTCTTGCCGCCCGCGCGTCCTCTCAGTCGTACGATCAAGTTCCCCTTGGTTGGCCCCGATTCGACCACTGCGATGTCGGAGTCGGGAAAGCCGGCGGCCTTCACGCGGGCCGCCATTGCCTGCGCTGCCCTGGTCATACCGCCTGAGTTGACCGTCGTGTTGATCTCGACGAGCTCTTTGAGCAGATCGTGGGCGACAGCCTCCCACTTGGTCAGAGGCCGCTGCTGCGAGAGAGCGGGCGGCACCGCGACGACGCCCGCGATCACGACCGCACCGAGAAATCCACGTCCGGGCATATGCGACAACTCCATCAGTAGAGGGACTCGACTGCTCTCGAGGGCCTGAGTGTTATCGCAGCATCCGACCGGCCCGTCAACCCCCGGCCTCGGTCCAGGGCTGTCCCACACGGCCCTATCATGGGGCTGCCGAGCGTGGCCGATAACTCGCAGTGGGGAACCCCGTGAGACGGCTCCGTAACGGGGCCTCGACGAGGAAGCGCGATGGATTTGCCCGAACACTCACCGGCATCGACCGCCGGGATTTCAGCCGTAGTCGAACCGGTCGGTCCGGGACCGCTGGGTGAGCACGCCCTCCACCTGCTCGACGCTCTCTCGATGCCGGCCGGCAGCAACCTGTCGATGCTCAGCGCGATCGTCGAGGGGACCAGCGATTCCGTATTCGTGAAGGACCTCGCGGGTCGTTTCCTGCTGGTCAATGACGCGTGCGCGAGAGCCATCGGCCGGCGGGCAGGCGAGGTCATCGGCAAGACCAACGCCGAGCTCCACGACACCGAGGTCGCGGATACCCTCGTGCAGCAGGACAACGAGGTCGTCACGGCCGGTGTCACGATGACCTTCGAGCACGCCTACGAGGTCGACGGCGCCACCGTGACGATGCTGGTCACCAAGAGCCCCTATCGCGACAGCAACGGGCGGATCGTCGGCGTGATCGGCGTCTCGAAGAACATCTCCGACCGCCGCGTCGTGGAAGAGGAGCAGCGGGCCGAGGCGCGCCGGCTGAGCGATATCATCCGGCTTCAGCGCGCGATCACGATGGCAGCCCACGAGTCGACGCCGGTCGCGGCCGAGATCGCCCTCCATGTCGACGGCCTGACCGGAGCGTTAGGCTGCGCGATCGGCCGCCACGACGGCGAACGCGTTGTGGTGGAATCCGCGAGTGGCTGCCTGGTCGACGGCTTGGACCTTCGGCCCATGCTCGCCGCGACGCAGCATCGCGAGGTCGCCCGCGAAGACCAGCTGGCCCACTGGCCGCCCGCCGGACATCCCGAGCTCGTCTCGGCGGCCGCGGTTCCGCTTCGCGAGGGTGCCCTCACGAACGGCGTGCTCCTGATCGTGTCCGATCGCCCCGGCGCGTTCACCGACGCCGACATTCAGGCGCTCCAGCTGATCGGCGGTCTGCTCTCCACCGCGATCTCGCGGGTCAGCGCGTTCACCGAGAATCGCCGGCTGTTCGAGGACCGAGGCACCGTTCTCAAGGCGCTCAAGAGCAGCGAGGAATCGCTCCGCGACAGCATCAGCGCCGGGCATCTCGGCCTCTGGGAGTGGCGGATGAGCGACGGCGCCTTCCTCGGCGCGGGACAGTACGCCACCATTCTCGGCCGCGAGCCGGGCGACATCGAGCGCTTCGACCAATTCCTCGACGGAATCCACGAGGAGGATCGCCCCGGCTTCGAGCTGGCCATGAACGCGGCGCTCGTGGACCGAGAGCCGTTCACCTACGAGTATCGGGTCCGCCGCGCCGACGGGTCGATCAGTTGGGTCGGGATCCAAGGCCGATTCAGCTACGACGAGCAGGGCGCACCGATCCGCCTTCGCGGCGCCATTCTCGACGTGAGCGACCAGAAGCTCGCGCACCAGCAACTGATGCAGTCGCAGAAGATCGAAGCGATCGGCCAGCTCGCCGCCGGCATTGCCCACGAGATCAATACGCCCGCTCAGTACGTGAGCGACAATCTCCACTTTCTTCAGCAGTCTCTGGTGGAGGTTGGGACCGTGGTCGAGGCGATGGAACACCTGCGCGCTGCCGTTCGCGGCACCGGTGTGGCGACCGCAGCCCTCGAGGCGCTCGATGCCGCGATAGAAGTAGTCGATGTGCCGTATCTCCGCCGAGAGATGCCTCGCGCCGCGCAGCAGGCGGTGGAAGGTGTTGATCGTGTCACCGAAATCGTGCGCGCGATGAAGGATTTCGCGCACCCCGGTGAGACCGCCCGGACCCAGGTGGATGTGAACAGCGCGCTCGAGAATACCTGCATCGTATCCCGCAACGAGTGGAAGTACGTCGCCGACCTGGTCACCGACTTCGAGCCCGACCTTCCGCCGGTTCCCTGCCACCCGGGTGAGCTGCAGCAGGTCTTCCTGAATCTGATCATCAACGCGGCACAGGCCATCGGCGGTACCGGTGCGGGGAATCCCGGCGCCAAGGGCACGATTACAATCTCGACCCTGCGCAGAGACGAGTGGGTCGAGGTTCGGGTGACCGATACCGGGCCCGGCATCCCTGAAGCGATTCGGGCGCGGATCTTCGAACCGTTCTTCACAACGAAGCCGGCGGGTAAGGGCACCGGACAAGGGCTTTCGCTCGCGCGGGACATTGTCGTCAAGCGGCATGGCGGGTTGCTCTCCTTCGAGACCGCGATCGGCGTGGGAACGACATTCGTGGTCCGGATGCCGTTCCAGCCCGGCGCAGCTTCTCTCAAGTAGAGCCACCTCGGAATGCGCAGGGTTCTCTTCGTCGACGACGAGTCCAGGGTCTTGGACGGCCTGCAGCGGATGCTGCGGCCCCATCGAGACCAGTGGGAGATGGTCTTTGCGGTCGGCGGCGGAGCCGGTCTCGAGGAGCTCGCCCGGGGCTCGTTCGATGTCGTCGTCACCGACATGAGGATGCCCGGGGTCGACGGCCTCGCACTGCTCAGCGAGGTGGCCCGATTGAGTCCCGAGACCGTTCGCATCGTATTGTCCGGCCAGACCGAGTTCGGTGTCGCGCTCGGCGTCCTTCCGCTCGCGCACCAGTTCCTGATGAAGCCCTGCGAGGCTGCGACCCTCGAGCAGGCCATTGAGCAGAGCTGTCGGCTCCGCGACCTCCTCCACTCCGAAAGCGTTCGTCGGGTGATCGGCGGGATCGGCACCGTGCCCGTGGCGCCCGCGATTTACAGTCAGTTGGTTGTGGCGGTCGAGGATCCTGGAGTCAGCCTGGCCCGGCTCGCCGGGATCGTCGAGAAGGACGTCGGCTTGGCCAGCAAGGTGCTCCAGAGCGTCAACTCGAGCTTTTTCGGCGTGGGACGCCGGGTCAGCAGCCTCACCCAGGCAGTGAGCCTTCTGGGAGTCCGGCTGCTCCGCTCGCTGGTGTTGTCGCATGAGGTGCTCCGGCCCATTCCCAGCACGCCCGACGGTCCTCAATTCGATGTCGAGGCGGAAGGAGCACACGCGCTGTCGGTCGCTCGGGTCGCCCGGCGTCTCGTGCCGATCGGCTCGCTCGCAGAAGACGCATCGGTGGCGGGGCTGCTTCACGACATCGGCCGATTCCTGCTCTACGCCTACCTTCCGGCCGAGACCGCCGCCGCCGACAAGCTCAGCCGGGAGATGAGCTGGCCACTTCACCGCGCTGAGCAGGAGATCCTTGGTACGACCCACGCCGAGGTCGGCGCATATCTGCTCGGCCTGTGGGGGTTACCCCATAGCGTAGTGGAAGCAGTTGCCTATCATCATAGTCTCGATCGGGTGCAGGGCCCGGAGGTTACGCCGGCGGTCGCGGTCTACCTCGCTAACCTGGCGGTGGGACGGGGGACCGCCGATGGCGACCCGTACCAGCCTGAACGGGACGCCGTCGCCGGCGATGCACGACTCGCCCCCCTATGGGAAGCGGCACTGGAACAGAGCCGGAGCACCGAATGACCACGCCAGCGCTGTCACTGCCTCGGGTTCTTTGCGTCGACGACGAGGCCCCGATTCTGACGGGACTTCAGCGTGTCCTGCGACGCCGGTACGATTTGGTCACCGCCTCAAACCTCACAGAGGCCATGGACCGACTTCGCGGCCCCGCCTTCGCGGTCGTCGTGTCCGATCTCCGAATGCCGGGCGGCAGCGGGATCGAGTTGTTGACCAGGATCCGGGAACAATTTCCGGACGCGACTCGAATGCTTCTCACGGGTTACGCCGATGTTCAGGCGGCCGCCGCGGCGGTGAACGAAGGCCAGGTCTTTCGCTTTCTCACCAAACCATGCCCCACGGACATATTGGTCAAGGCAATCGACGCCGGGATCGAACAGCACCGGCTGGTCACGTCGGAGCGGGTCCTCTTGGAGGAAACGCTGCACGGGTCCGTCAAGGCGCTGATCGACGTACTGGCGCTGGCGCAACCCCAGGCGTTCGGCCGCGCGACCCGGATCAAAACGCTGGTGTCGTCACTGGCTGACTTGATTGGCATCAAGGACCGGTGGCAGTTGGACGTGGCCGCGATGTTGTCCCAGATCGGCGCGGTCTCGCTGCCACCGGCCGTCCTCGACGGCCTTTTGCACGGCCGCGAGCTCTCGGCCGCTGAAATGAGGCTCGTGGACGCCATCCCGACTGTCGCCGCAGGGTTGATCGAGAACATTCCGAGGCTCGAGGCGGTGCACCAGATCCTCGTAAACCATGACGCGCCCTTTGTTGTGGCTGGGGCAAACCGGCCGGCCGGCAAGCAGGTTCCGCTCGGTGCGAGGTTGCTGCGGGTCGCGCTCGACTACGACGACCTGGTCACCCGCGGTCATACTCCCAACGACGCGCTCAGTCGGCTCGGGGCACGCGAAGGACGATACGACCCCGACGTTCTGACGGATCTGCAGAGCGTGATCGGGGCCGACGCGCAGCGGACGATCGCCGAAATCCGGTTCTCCGATGTCGAGGAGGGAATGATCTTCGCCGACAACGTGCTGGCGGCGGACGGCACGCTGCTCGTCGCGCGAGGACAGGAAGCAAGCGCCGGCTTGGTGAGCCGGATCCAGAACTTCTGGAACGACCTCGCGCTCCGCGGCCCGGTCCGGATCGTCCTGGCCCCGCCGCCGGCGCCCAAATAGCGGCTGCTGCTACCGGCGATCGCCTTCCGCGCGCGCCCACCGAAAGAACAGCACGCTGATCGCGCCCCAGATCCACAGATTGCCGGGGACCCACATGATGAGCCCGCCTAACCGCTGATCGTCGATCGCTGCCAGCCCCCACGTCCTCGGCGCCGCTTCGTACCAGGTGTAGAGCACCGAGTCGGAAAACGTGATGATGGCCGCGACCAGCTGCATCGGGATCCCGACCAGAAAGAGATAGAACATCCCGACGCTGGGGCTGAGCCTCTTGAGCCCGGGCACGTCGTGCATCACCGGCCACCACATCATCACGGCGGTGACCATGAAGAGGACGTGGGTGACGATGTGGACGTCGTGGTTCCGCATCATCAGCTCGTAGAACGGGACCACGTGCCAAAACGCGACCGTCGCGCTGAAGACGACCGCGGCGACGACCGGGTGGCCGAGGACCTGTGCCAGGACCCGAACCGGCTTGTGACGGAGCAGCGGTGTCACCAGCCAGCCCGGCACACCCGCGATCAAGAGCGGGGGAAATCCGAGGGTCAGCACCAGGTGCTGCACCATGTGGACGGAGAAGAGGTAGTAATCGCTGAGATGATGAATCGGCCCGTTGACCGCAACGAGCAGCACGATCATGGCGCTCGCGAAACAGACGACTCGCCACGGCTCGACCGGCGGCCCGAGGTTGTAACGGCGCCGCGCCGGCCCGACGCCCCACCAATAGAGGGCCGTGAGCAGGGTGACCCCGATGAGAGTCGATGGATGGAGGTCCCAGTCGGCCTGGAACGGTCCGGTCGGGCGAGCGGTTTGACCGAGGAACGGCGGGAGGGAGGGGATCACGGTTGCCGTCCTGCCGTCTTGCCGTCTTCTTAGAACGACACCTTGATCCAATACTCGTGGATCACGATCAGCGCGATGATGATGACCGACGCGATGATGATCGGCAGGACGAAGAGGTTCGAGAACAGCTTCGAGTCCTGTTTCAAGTGCATGTAGAACATCGCCACCAGCGCGAACTTGACCGCCGAGAGCACGAGCAGGATCTCGACCACGACCGGTTCGATCAGCGCGTGCAAGACCGCGGTCGGGCGTCGGGCCACCTCGTACGAGGCGACCTCGAGCGCGGTGAGGATGAACAGTACGAGCGCAACTTTGCCGTACATGACCGGCGTCGGATGCGAATGCTCTTTGCCGTGGTCGTGGCCTGCTGCGTGGGTATCCATGCGCTTACTCCGTTTACCGCATCAGGTAGACGACGGGGAAGATCACGATCCAGACCACGTCGACGAAGTGCCAGTACAGCGCGGCCAGCTCGAGATTGAGCGACTTGGCCGGCGGGAGTTTACCCCGGATGGCCAGGATCAGCATCGTCGAAAGCCAGATCACGCCGAGCGACACGTGACTGCCGTGAAAGCCCGTCAACGTGAAGAACGTAGAGGAGAAGAGGTTGGTGCTGTACCCCATCCCCTTGTGATAGAAGTGAGTGAACTCATAGACCTGCATGCCAACGAAGAAAAGCCCGCAGAGCACCGTGAGGCTGAGCCACCCGATCAGGCCCCGCCGGTTCCCCTTCTGGGCATGGTAGAGCGCGAGCACCACGAAGAACGAACTGAACAGCAGCACGGCCGTACCCGTCGTGACGAGGACCGGCTCGAAGATCTGCTCGCACAGCTGCATCTTCCCGTGCAGCATGCACTGCGACTCCGAGTGGGGAAGCGGCCCGACCAGGCTCTTTCCCTTGTAGACGAGATACGTCGAGATCAGCGACGCGAAAAACAGGCACTCCGAACCGATGAAAGTCCAGATCGCCAGTTTCCGATTGTCGAGCCCGGTCGACGTGTAGTGGTGACCGACGTCCCCGTGCGCGTCATGCGCATGTGCCGCAGCAGTTACCACT
>JBDTOH010000176.1:0-10105 GCA_039933355.1 Gemmatimonadota bacterium
GAGCGTCACGTGCTTCTCGGGATCGGAGCGAAGCTCGAGCTTCCACCATTTCGGATGCTCGAGCTCGCCGATCCGGTGGTCGCGAGGGACGCTGACCCGCGCGACGCCGAAGCTCAAATCACCGCGATCGCTTCCGAAGAACCGCGAGGGCTCAGTGCGATTCGTCAATGCGCGATCGGTCGCATAGAAGACCGGGATGGATTCATAGCGTGATGCCTCCGCTGGTGCTGCGGGCGGTCTAGGCGGCGACTGCGGCGCAAGCGGCGCCGGCGGCGGGGTCGAGAAGGACGGCGATTCTGGAGGCCGCCCGCTCCTGGTCGCCGGAGGGGCGCCGCGCCGCGATTCCGCCGGCTGCTCCTGCGCCAGGAGCTCCACAAAGCGCTGATAAGCGGCCGGATGTTCCTGGAAGACCCGCAGAATCTCGGCCACGATCTCGCCGGTTTGGGCCGGCTCATCCGTTAGGCGGGAGCGGAGTCCGGTCAGGCGGGGCTCGAGCTCGGTCCACGGAGTCTCGATGAGGCGCGGAAGCTCCGGCCAGATGCGCTCGAGGGCGCGGGCGAAGGACTCGTATTTGGGCTGCATGTCCTTATCCCCCGGTTAGACCTTGTCCGGAAACGAGGTCGTGAACATCTCGCTCCGTCCGCAAGCGCCAGATGCGCGCGATTGCCCGCCTCATCTCCGCTTCGTCGGCGCCGCCCGCATAGATCGCCAGTCTCTGCGCCTTGTCTTCGAGTTCTTGCCGCGTGAGCGTGTTGTCGGGATCTCCCCTGGGAGACGTTATCCGTTGTTCGAACGTTCGTCCACCGGTCGCGGTCACGGTGACCCGGCCCATCCAGCGCTTCGGGTACGCGCGATCGATTTCGGGATCGAGCGCCATCGTCACCTTGTCGTGGAATGCCCGCACCTGTGGATCGCGGATGGCAGCGTCGGTGAAATCCGCCAGCCCGGCTCGGCCATTCAGCCCGATCATCGCCAGCACGAAGCCCATCGAGAATTTCGATTGGTGTATGGTCTTGGGATCCGTGACCGCGCCGAGAACGTCGATCGCAGCTTGATGCACATGCGCTGTCACTGAGACTACGTCGGCCGGCTTCAAATGGTGGATACGGAGCAGCTCGAGCAGCGCGTCCGCCGTCGGATGGGTATGACGGCATGAGGCGTGGTACTTGAACGACGTCTCGGCGACGGCCCAGCGGGTCCCGAGGCCGTCCGTGAGGGCGCGCGGGTCTGCGTCGACCGACATACCGGCCGCCAGGCCCTGGTCACCCTCGAGGATGCGGCGCGCGCCGGTGAAGCCGTCGCGGGCGAGATATGCCGCCATCAATCCGTCAGCCGCAGCTGTGGCAGTATGCAGCTGTTTGGAATCCGCCGCGTCGCGGAGGAATTCCCAGAGACCCGCCGCCATCGTGCCGGCGGATCCCAGGGCGTGCTGCAACCGTGACGCATCGAGGCCGAGGAGCCGCGCGACGCCCGCCGCGGCACCCAGCTTGCCCGCGGTCGCCGTCGTGTGAAACACCTTGTAGTGCGAGCGGCCGAGAAACTCTCCGACGCGAACGGCGGCCTCATAACCCGCTACCGACGCCAAGATGAAATCTCGTCCCGAGGCGCCGGTCTCCTGAGCCGCCGCTAAGACGGCAGGGAACACGACCGTCGCGGGATGCACTACCGAGCCGTTGTGGAGGTCGTCCTGCTCCACGACATGAGATGCGGCCCCGTTGACCAGCGCCGCGAAGAACGGCGAGCTTCGGCCTCGGGTCGTTACAATCTCACTCGGCCCGCCGGCCGGACCCATCTGAGCGGCGAACCGCTCGAGGATGGTCGTGGAGCGGGCGCCTTTCCCGGCAAGCGCGGAGCCGAGCCAGTCGAGGAACAACTCCTCCGTGCGAGAGATGACCGCTTCCGGCAGCGCTTGGTACGTGAGCGCCGCCAGGAACCGGGCGAGCGTCGCCGTCGGCTGCGGGTCAGGTGCGGCGGCATTGCCCTCGTCGAGTGTGCTCATCCCGTTACCTCAACTACCCAGAGGAGACCCTCTCCCTACTTCCGGCTTCCGACTTCCGATTTGCGTTGTCCAACCACCAACCGGCCCACCCCTGCCGCCCTCAAAAAGTCGCCCATCCGCTCGAGCTCGCGGCGCAGCGCCGCGCGGAGCTCGGGCGCGGGCGTTCGCCCGTCGACGAACCCGATCTCCGCGTCGAGCCGGCGGTCCCGCAGCGCGAGATTACCCCAACCGATGACCTCGTCGCGCCACAGGAGCGGCAGCGCGTAGTAGCCGAGCTTGCGCCTGGGCGCCGGCGTGTAGGCCTCGAAGCGATAGGCCCAGCCCCAGAAGAGCTCGAAGCGGCGGCGGTCCCAGACCACGGGGTCGAAGGGGCAGAGGAATCGAGCCTCGTCGTACCGCGCATCGGGTTTCGCGCGCACCGGTTCGTCGCCGGGCCAGCACCATTCGATCCCGTCGATCCGCGCGTTGGCCAGCCGAGCTTTCGCGCGGGCCAGGGCGCCCTTCCGTTCGGCCGACAGGTGCGGAGCCGCGTAGCGGAGACGGTACACCAGCCCGCTCAGGGTGGCGGCCGGAAGCGGCGCGTATTTCATGACGACGATGTCGACCAACCGATCGATCAGATCTCGACTGAGCACCTCCTCCGCGAGTGGTTGCTGGGATCGTTCGGCATAGATCCGAATCCCGTCATCCCGTCGCACCACGCGCAACAAGCTGTGATAGTGCATCGCTTCGAGCAGCTGAGAGGTGGCATTGGAGGAACCGCCCCAATAATTCCTCACGCTGCCGTGATCGAAGTGCTCGTCGACCTGGCGCGGATGGACCGCTCCATGCTCGCGTACGTACGCGAGCAGGGCGTTGGCTCGCTTCCTCGTGACGGCGTTCCAGCTACCGGGCACGCGCGGGTGCATCAGTGCGTGATGAGCACTGGGAAGGAAGCCGTAGTTGACGAACACATCCTCTTCCACCGCGAGCTTCGGGTACCGCCGTTCCAAATCGCCGGCGTGATAGCCTATGACGCGATGGCGGAGGGTCAAGTCCTGCGCGCGAGCGGGAGCGCGGATCGGGTCCGCCTGCACGAAGCCGAGCTTGCTGATGGCCCGTCCGAGCGTGGTCGGCTTGAACAGCGAGCGGATGACCGCGTACCGGCGGAGCTCGAGCAGCGATATGGAACGGGGGATAAGGGTCTCCTCTGAACCGAACGTAGGGGGCGTCCACCGGGTTGTCCACGGCGCCTCGGCGACCCAAGTCGAGTCGGGCCCTTGACGTTCGAGGTCGGGTGCCCGATAGTTATATCGAACGTTCGTTCGGATTAGCCATGACGACCTTGCTCGCTCCCAAACCAAGCCCTGTTGCCCGCCGTGGCCGCCGGTCGACCCAGCGCAAGCTGGACCTGCTGCTCGAGGCGGCCGCGACGCTCATTGCCGGGCAGGGCTTCGAGGCCACCACGATCCGCGATGTCGGCCGGAAAGCGGAGGCCAGCCTCGCCGGGATGTACTACTACTTCGCGAGCAAGGAGGAGCTTCTCTACCAGATCCAGTCGCGCACGTTTTCCTCGCTCCTCGCCGCCCAGGAAGAGACCGCCGGAATCCCGGGTTCCGCCGAAGAGCGACTCCGGCGGCTCCTGGTCGGGCACCTCACGTTCTTCGCGCGGCACCCCAACGAGATGAAGGTCTGCACCTACGAGATGGAGTCGCTCAAGGGTGAGTACTACGCCCAAGTCGAAGAGGTGAGGCGGCGGTATTTCGTCGTGATGGCGGAGGTCGTCGCCGACTTGGTGGGGAAGGCCGGGAAGAAGTCGCGCGAATCGAAGGTCCGCCGGGTCACGCTCTACATCTTCGGCATGCTCAACTGGGTCTTCATGTGGCATCGCCCGGAGAAAGACGGGCCGGTCGAGGAGCTGGCGAGCGAGATGTTCGACCTACTGATCAAGGGTATCGGCAACGGAGCCACGGCACGATGACCAATGCCACGACCGGTACTCGTCGCCTCGCGATCCGGGGAGCGTCGCTGGAGACCCGATGGATCGGGCCACCGCCTAACGAGGCTCCCTCGATCGTCATGCTCCACGAAGGGCTCGGCTCGCTCGGCTTGTGGGGGCAGTTTCCGGAAGCGCTCGCCGGCGCGACGGGCTGCGGCGTGTTCGCTTGGTCCCGGGCCGGCTACGGCGGCTCCGACCCGGCCTCGCTTCCCCGCCCCCTCACGTACATGCACGACGAGGCGCTGCAGGCGCTGCCCTTGCTCCTCGACACCATCGGGTTCCGCCACGGCATTCTCCTCGGTCACAGCGACGGCGCCTCCATCGCGACGATCTACGCGGGCGGCGTCCAAGATCACCGGATCCGCGGACTCGCTCTCATCGCTCCCCACTTCTTTGTCGAAGATGTCAGCATCGCGAGCATTGAGCGGGCGCGGGTCGCGTACGAGAAGGCGGATCTGAGGGACCGTCTCGCAAAGCACCACGCCAATGTCGACGTCGCGTTTCGGGGATGGAACGACACGTGGCTCAATCCGGGGTTTCGGTCGTGGGACATTCGGGAGTCGATCGGCTACATCCGCGTTCCCATTCTGATCGTGCAAGGCACGGAAGATCAGTACGGCACAGACGCCCAGATTCAGGCCGCGCGGGACGAGGCGTACTGTCCGGTGGACGCGGTGATGATCAGCGGCGCCGGTCACGCCGCCCACCTCGAGCGCCCGGCCGAAACCCTCGCCGCCGTCGCCGAGTTTGTGAATACGCTCCTCGCAGTCGATCAGAAAGCCAAGCCGGTGCAGCAATGACGCTCGAGACAACTACGCCGCACCCAGCCACCGCGACGACACCGATCGACTTCGCGACCGAGCCGAGCCGCTATCGCCATTGGAAGATCGAGATTGACGGACCGATCGCGTTCCTCACGATGCACGTGAGCGAGAGCGGCGGTCTCGTGCCCGGCTATGAGCTCAAGCTCAACTCCTATGATCTGGGCGTCGATATCGAGCTCTATGACGCGGTCCAGCGCCTCAGGTTCGAGCATCCCAGCGTGAAAGCCGTGGTGCTGCGGTCCGGTCAGGAGCGGGTGTTCTGTGCCGGCGCCAACATCCGGATGCTCAGCCAATCGAGCCACGGGCACAAGGTCAACTTCTGCAAGTTCACCAACGAGACGAGAAACGGGATCGAAGACGCGAGCGCGTCGAGCGGACAGCGCTACCTGGCCGCCGTGAGCGGAAGCGCGGCGGGCGGAGGGTACGAGCTCGCGCTCGCGGCCGATCACATCATGCTGGTCGACGATCGAAGCTCGTCGGTGTCGTTTCCGGAGACGCCGCTCCTGGCGGTGCTGCCCGGCACGGGAGGGCTCACCCGAATCGTCGACAAGCGAAAGGTCCGCCGTGACCTCGCGGACGTCTTCAGCACGCTCGAGGAAGGCATCCGCGGGAAGAAGGCCGTGGAGTGGCGGCTGGTCGACGAGGTGGTGCCGAAGTCGGTTTGGAAAGAGCGGGTTCTGGAGCGCGCCCACGCCCTGGCCGCCGGGTCCGACCGGCCGGACGGCGCGGAGGGGGTGAAGCTCCGTGAGCTCGACCGGGTCATCACTGAGCGGCGGCTCGAGTACCGCTCGGTGACGGTGGAGATCGATCGAGAGCGCCGCCTGGCCCACGTCACGATTCGGGGGCCGGCCCGCCCCGTGTCCGCGACGATCGAGGATATCGTTAGGCTGGGCGACGGCTTCTGGCCGCTGGCGCTCGCCCGGGAGCTCGACGACGCGATCCTCCATCTCCGCTTCAACGAGCCGGAGATCGGCCAGCTGGTGTTCCGGACCGCCGGCGATCCCGACGCCGTGCTGGCGTACGACACGCTGCTCGAGAATCACAAGAGCCACTGGCTGGTGCGCGAAGTCCGGCTCTACCTCAAGCGGGTGCTCAAGCGGCTCGACATGACCTCGCGCAGCCTGATCGCGCTGATCGAGCCGGGCAGCTGCTTTGCGGGGACCCTAGCGGAGATCGCCTTCGCGGCGGATCGGTCCGCGATGCTCGAGGGGAGCAAAGAAGGAAGCGCGGCGGCCGTGTTGATGTTGAGCCCGCTCAACTTCGGGGCCTATCCCATGGGTAACGGTTTGACCCGGCTGCAGACTCGATTTCTCGGCGAGCCGGCGAGCGTCGCGCGGGCGGAGTCGCTGATCGGCGAGCGGCTCGAGGCGGCCGCGGCCGCGGAATGCGGACTGGTGACGTTCGTCTACGACAGCGTGGACTGGGCGGACGAGATCCGGATCATGCTCGAGGAACGCGCGAGCTTCTCGCCCGACGCGCTCACCGGCATGGAGGCGAATCTCAGGACGGCGGGGCCCGAGACGATGGAGACGAAGATCTTCGGGCGCCTGACCGCGTGGCAGAACTGGATCTTTCAACGACCTAACGCCGCCGGCGACGACGGAGCGCTCAAGCGCTACGGCAGCGGCGTGCAGCCCAGCTTCGACCGAAAACGAGTGTGAGCCATGATTGACGAGACCAAGGTCGACTACGACGGCCTGATCCCGAACAATGTCGGCCTAGCCGGCGATGATCGGGTCAAGAAGGCGCTGGAGAAGTGGCACCCGGGATACATCGACTGGTGGATGGGGATGGGACCCGAGGGGTTCCAGGAATCGCTCGTGTATCTCCGCACGGCGGTCGGCGTCGGGGCGAACGGCTGGGCTCGGTTCGACTACGTCAGGATGCCCGAATACAAGTGGGGCATCCTGCTCGCCCCCCAGGTCGAAGAACGGAAGGTTCCGTTCGGTGCTCACAAGGGCGAGCCCGTCTGGCACGAGGTGCCCGGCGAGCACCGTGCGATGCTCCGCCGCCTGATCGTGATCCAGGGGGATACCGAGCCCGCCTCGGTCGAGCAGCAGCGCCACCTTGGCAAGACGGCGCCGTCGCTCTACGACATGCGGAACCTATTTCAAGTCAACGTCGAAGAAGGCCGCCATCTCTGGGCGATGGTCTATCTCCTCCAGAAGTATTTCGGCACCGACGGCCGCGAAGAGGCAGAGGAGCTGCTGCGGCGGCGGTCCGGCGACAAGGACTCTCCGCGGATGTTAGGCGCTTTCAACGAGTCCACGCCGGACTGGCTCTCGTTCTTCATGTTCACGTTCTTCACCGACCGCGACGGGAAGATGCAGCTCGAGGCCCTGGCCCAATCGGGGTTCGATCCACTGTCGCGCACCTGCCGGTTCATGCTGACGGAGGAAGCGCACCACATGTTCGTGGGCGAGACGGGGGTCGGACGGATCATCCAGCGGACCTGCCAGGCAATGGTCGACGGCGGCGTCGAGGATCCGTTCGACATCGAGCGAGTCCGGGCCTTGGGCGTCATCGACCTTCCGACCATTCAGAAGAAGGCCAACCTCCACTTCTCGCTCACGCTCGACCTGTTCGGCTCCGAGGTGTCCACCAACGCGGCCAATGCGTTCCACGCGGGGCTCAAAGGTCGCTACCGAGAGGACAAGCTCGATGACGATCACGAGCTCGAACAGGCAACTTATCCCGTGCTCCGGCCGGTCGACGGGACGATTCTGTCGATGGAAGTGCCCGCGTTGTCGGCGCTCAACATGCGGCTCCGAGACGACTACGTAAACGACTGCCAAAAGGGCGTCGACCGGTGGAACCGGGTCATCGAGGCCGCGGGGATTCCGTTCAGAATCACGCTGCCGAATGTCGCCTTCAACCGGCAGATCGGTGAGTTCAAGAACGTGTCGGTGGATCTGGAGGGACGGATGGTGGCGCCGGAGGTGTGGAAGAGCCGGCGGGACACCATGCTCCCGAACAGCAATGACCAGCAGTTCATCGAGCAGCTGATGATCAAGCCGGTGATGGAGATCGGACGGTTCGCGGGGTGGATCGCTCCGCCCAGGGTCGGGATCGACAACAGGCCGGGGGATTTCGAGTACGTGAAGCTGGCGTGACTTACGACGGCGGGGCGGCAACAAGACGGCGGAAAGACGGTAAGACGGTAAGACGGTAAGACGGTAAGACGGTAAGACGGTAAGACGGTAAGTATCGCCCGTCTCGGGTTAGGGTGACGATGGCTCGGTGGGACGAGGGCGGCGCCTCCGTAAGGTCATCAATAGGGCTGGGCCGTCGGGGGTCGTGGTCTCGCCTACTCGCTCGAAGCCGACCTGTTCGTAGCAGCGGATCGCGCGGGCGTTGGTTGGGGCGGGGTCTACCTGGATCCGGGTGACCTTGGGATCCGCGAGCAGTTGCTCAACGAATGCGGCGATCATCCTGGTGCCGAGGCCTTTTCCCAGGCTCGCTTCGTCGGCGAGGAACTGGTCGATCCCGAGGACGCCCGGATCGGATTCGTTCTCCCACCAGCCGTTTCCGCTGCCTATCGCCCGATACGACTGGATATAGCCGACGGGGACGCCGTCGTCGAATGCGATGTACGGAAGGGCGGCCGACGGCTCGCCGATCGGCGTTAGGTACTCCGCCCGGACCGCGGAGAGCGACGGCGGCTCCCCCCACCACGCAGCAACATGCGGGCGCGCGAACCACTCGGTGAGCAGCTCCAGGTGAGGCTCGGCGAGAAGCTCGAAGCAAAGCGGCATCCCCGTTCCTATACCCGTGCATCTCGAGCGAAGCGGAAGATCTACCCCGCCGTCCCCCGGGGGCCTGCGGAGTAGACCCTCGCATTACTCGGGATGACAGTTCGGTGCGTCGCAACTACCGATGAGAGGTGCGAAGGCTTGCGGCTTGACGTCCGCCGTTCTACCACCCGCCAAGTCTTGCCGTCTTGCCGCCCTGTTAGGCAATCTGGAAGTCCAGCACCTGCAGGCTCGGCACGCCGCCGGCCGCCGCCGCCTCGAACGGCTGACTGATGTCGATTGTACGCTGGTTGTACGTCGCTTGCGACAGGTCGAACAGCCATCCTTCGGCGCGATCTCGGAGCCCCTGAAGGTTCACGGTGCCGAACGTGAGGATCAGGACGATGAGCCAGAGAAGCAGATAGAGAATCGCGCACCAGAGCGGGACCCACTCGCGCATGCAGGCATCGAAGTTGGTGGCCCCGCTGAGCTTGGTGTACGCATGGTTGCCGAAATGCGACCGGGCGTCATCGGGCCCGAGGGCGAATGCCGCGCTCAGGCACCCGGGGAATGGATTGTTGCATTTTCCCCGCCCGATCGGCAAGACGTAGCGGAGGTACCCGAACGGGTTGTGAAAGTGGTAGTCGACCGGCGCGCCGAGGACTTTGCTCATGAGCCCTAGGCTCGCGGCGCAATCGTAGCAGTTCACGATCATGAAGTCTGGGTACTCGTGGAGCCCGCCCGAGCAGAACTTGGGCAGCGTCGGCGCGTTGCCCCGAATGACGAAGTCGATCCAGTCGGTCAGGTTGAACTGCATCCCCGTGAACACGAAATCGTAGCGGTCGGCGCCTGACTGGATGTCGTATTTGAGCGCGTAGCCCAGATGGATTCGCCGGGCGACGGCGCGGGTCGCGTTCTCGGGAGTCTTCGTGCCCCCTGCGACAGCGCAGCATTCGTCCAGCAGATCGGTCCAGGGGTTTCGCTTGTCGGCAAAGGCCTGCGACCACGGGGCCGGCGGCAGGTCGAGCAGGATGTAAATCCGGTGCGACGTGGTCACGAGCGGGTGCCAGGGCACTGTCCCCTTCTCGCGATACTGCCAGTCCCACGACACGTCGTGCCGGCCGATCGCATTGAACTGGCGAGCCGAGAGCGGGACCGCGGCGGTGGCCTGGGCCGTATTGTTGAAAGCGATCGGGAACGGCGCGAGGGCGCCCAGCACCCCACCGCCGCTCGCTTTGACCTCGAAGGCAGCTTGCGCCGGCTGCCCTATCCCAAAGCTCAGCGCCACCGTAACGACCTGAGCGGTGGTCGGGGCGATCGCGTACGCGGCGCATTGCTCTACCGCCGGCCGCGGATTGGCGATGTCGTATTCCGGAACCAAGACCTCGAAATCCTTGTTGCGGCGAATGTTCAGCGCCGAGACGGTCGGATCGGCCGGGTTATGGTTGAACGTGATCGTCTTCAGCTTGAGCGCCATCGACCCTCCAGAGACTCACTCGACCGTGACGACCAGCTGCTCGATCCGCGGGAGCAGCCCCGGGCCGAGGCGATACAGCCAGATCTCCGCCAGACC
>JBDTOH010000177.1:0-10101 GCA_039933355.1 Gemmatimonadota bacterium
TTGCGATCATCGTCGTCCGTCCGCGCCACGAGCCGCCCGGCGCCGCCCGCGCCGGGGATGATGTACGCCTGCCGACGACCCGCGAAGAACCTGTGGAACGCGATCTCCCGGCCGTCGGGCGACCATGCCGGATAGAACTCGCCGAGCGAATCCCTGGTGAGCTGCTCCGGCTCGTCGGCGCGGTCGAGGGCCATGCGATACAGATCCGAGTTCCCGCTCCGGTCGGAGTCGAATACCAGCCGCTGCCCGTCGCGGGAGATGTCGAACCATTCGATCACCTGGTCGCCGGTCGTCACCTGCTTCGCATCGGCTATTGAACCCGGCACGCCGGTCGGCGCCGGCATCCACCAGATGTTCGACGTTTCGGCGAATGCGGCGTAGCCGATGCGGGAGCCGTTCGCGGGGATCGTGATGGTGAGGGCGTTGAGGCCGGTCGTGATCCGGTGCGGAGTGCCGGTCGCGCGATCCTCGCGGTCGAGCCTCACTGCGTAGACGTCTCGCCCGCCTTCACGATTTGAAACGAAGAGCAGCATGCCGTCCGGCATCCATGCCGGGCTCGCATTGGCATACCCGTCGTCGATCAGCCGCGTGGGTCGGCCGCCGGTGCTCGGGATGATCAGGATGGCGCTCTGGCCCAGGTTTCCAAAGATGGGTCCCAGCATCATCGCCTCGAAGTTGCCGCTCACGCAGGCGATTCGACCTCCGTCCGGTGACCAGACGCAAGAATGCAGCCTCCGCTCGATGGTAACGATGCGGGGCGCACCGCCGGCCAGTGGCTCAGCATACAGCGTATCCCCGCGCTCGAACGCGACCTCGCGACCGTCGGGAGACCACGGGCCGCCGACGACAATGGACCCCTTCAACCCGGCGCTCGGCGGCGCAGGCACGAGCAGGCGGGGCGCACCACCTAACGCCGGCACGATCTCGATTCCGCGGGGCGACGAAAAGGTCAGCTGCTTGCCGTCAGGCGACCAATGGGGCCACCCCTGCACACCAGGCAAGTCGCGCGCGACCGGGATCACGCTGCCGCCTTCGACTTGGCGAACGAAGAGCCGGGAGTCTGGGCCGGTACTATAGGCGATGATGTCTCCGTTCGGCGAGAGAGCGGGGTGGACTTCCAGCCCTGGGCCAAGCGTGACCTGCGTCCGGCGGCCGATCTCGATCGCCGGCGGCTCGCGCCGGATGAGGCGACTGGCCACCAGCGCGAGGAGCGCAACTCCGGCGACCGTGCCCGAGAGAACGAGCCACCGGCGGCCCTCCCGGTTGCGGGCCGGCTCAGCCGGGGGTTCCGATGCCTCTGCAGTTGGAGTGACAGAGGGGGCGACCGGCTGAGAGCCACCGTCTCGCAGCGCAGGGGTTCGAGGCCGGCGGGTCACCGGCTCATGCCGAAGGCGCTCGGCCAGGGTGTCGACGGAACGGTCCGAGACGGCGCCTAACTCAGCCTCGACGAGAGTCGTGTGGATGCGGGCGTGCTGAATCGCGGCCGTTCGATCGCCGGACGCGTCGAGCGCCAGCATGTAGCCGATTGCAACGCGGGCGCTGAGCCGGTCCTTGGTCGCGAGCAGGCGCCACCATCTGACCGCCTCCGCATGGTCATGCCGTTCACCGGCGGCCGTCGCGGCCTGCTCAACGGCGCGGCGGAAACCCGCCTCCAGCTCCGACCGCTCGCCCTCCACCCACTCATCGAACTCCGCGCTCTCGGCGAGGTGGAACCCGTCCAGAAACGGCCCGGCGTAGAGCGCGATGGCGCCGAGCCAATCCGCCCGTGCAATGGCTGATTCGAATTCGCCCACGTCCGTGGGGAGTGCGGCTGGATCGAGGCGGAGGTCATCACCCGTCGCCACGACCGCGGCGACGCCAAGCGTCTGATTGATTCGATAGATGGAATCGGAGACGAGGTGACGGGCCTTCTCCTGGTCGGCCTCGGGCCAGAGCAGGGAAGCGACTCGGTCGCGGCTCACGCCCCGCGTCCGGTTCCCCGCGAGGAGGGCGAGGAACGCGAGCCGGCGCCGCTGTACGCCCCGCCCAGTGACGGGCCCGTAAGCGGTCTCGATTGAGGCACTGCCAAAGAGTTTGAGCTGCAACGAGTTGCCTTTGGCGAGAACCGGGCGACCCGAGGGCGATTCCCGGACGACGTCCTCTGCGCATCATAGACGCCCGCCCCAAATGGGGGCAAGCGGTCCGTCTCACCCAACAGGAGGTGTCCCTTGTTACGACGTACTACTCTACTCGCCGGTATCGCCGGGCTGCTCGCGGCGTGTCAGCTCTCGGACCAGCCGACCGCCGCCGGGAGTGACGCCCAGAATCGCAAACCCGATTTCGCGTCCGACCCAACCCCACCCACGGTTCAACATCAAGTGGACCGGGTCCGAGCCGCTACCAAGGCATTCAAGAAGTTCACGTTCGCGACCGACGCGGCCACGGCCGGTGGCGGAGGGTACACCGTCCAAGTGACCGATTGCATGGAGCACCTGCCACTCGGCACGATGGGCTTTCACTACGCCAATGCGGACCTGCTCGACGCGAGCCTGGACCCGCTCAAGCCGGAAGCGCTATTGTATGAGCCGGTGCGGGGCGGCGGATTCAAGCTGGTTGGGGTCGAGTACCTCGTGCCCTACAATGCCTGGACCAGCCCGACCCCGCCGATGCTGTTCGGCCAGAGCTTCCTGCGCAATGACACTTTCAAGGTCTGGGCGCTCCACTTCTGGATTTGGACCGAGAATCCCAGTGGCTATTTCGCCGATTGGAATCCTCTCGTCTCGTGTCATCGAGCCGCTACGCCATAGCCAACCACTCACCGCGGAGTACCCATGTCGAAGTTCGTGATCGAGCGCGACCTGCCGGGCGCCCACACGCTCTCACCGGCGGAGCTCACGGCCATCTCGCAGAAGTCCTGCACGGTCCTTCAGGACCTCGGGCCCGAGATCAAGTGGGACCACAGCTACGTCACCACCGACAAGATCTATTGCGTCTACGAGGCATCCTCGGAGGAGCTGATTCGCGAGCACGCCAAGCGGGGTGGGTTCCCGGCCAATCGGATCTCCAAAGTCGCCACGATCATCAGCCCGGCTACGGCGGAAGCGCTCGTTTGAAGTTCCCGGGGCTCGCGCGAACAAAGCCGTTCGCGCGGGCCTGCTCGGTTCTCGTTGCGCTGGCGGGATTCCGTGACCCGGTATCTGCCCAGCGGCCCGCCTCCCAGCCGGCCGTGCCGTTTACGGTCGCCGACAAACCGTGGGACTCCGAAACCCTGGGGAATCATCGCGCGGTTGTCCGTGTCATCGTGGGTGGTCCGGTTGCCCGGGTGATGCTTCCGTGGCGCCGGCGGGACCGCAACCCCGAAGCGAAGGCGATCCTGGTCGTCGACGAACGGACCGGCGGCCGGGTTACGAATGTGCGCCGCGGCATCATCACGCAGTCGGCGGGTGAGATCGACTTCGAGCCCGTTGCGGGGCCGGGCCGCTACTTCATCTACTACCTGCCGTACCAGTCCGGACTCCGGTCCAACTATCCTCACGTGACGTACCTCCCGGTTCAGCAGACGCTTCAGGCCGGGTGGCTGAATCAGATTGCCGCCATCTCGAGCCCGCCGCTCGCTCGAGTCGAGCGGTTCGAAGCGATCGATTCGCTCAACTCCTTCGACCCGATGGAAGTGATCGCGACGCCAGAAGAGCGGGGCCGGCTCGCCGCCGCCCATCCGGGCGAGCCGTTCCTCGTCTTTCCCGAGGACCGGCTCCATTCCATCAGGATGCGCGACCAGTTGCCCCTGCGGTGGATCGCTGCCGGACCGAGGCCTTCGTTCGAGGGCGAGGCGAGGCGGGGTGAGTTCTTCGCTTGGCAGCTCGGCGTCTATGCGCTCCGCGATCTCGACCAGCTGACGGTCACGTTCACGGATTTGAAAAGCCGGTCCGGCGCCACCATCCCGGCCGGCCGGCAGAGCTCGATCAACAACGGCGGGATCGATTGGGACGGGAAGCGGTTCACCAAGCTGGTGGACGTCGACTCGGGCCGAATTCAAGCGATGTGGTGCGGCGCCGACATTCCGCTCGATGCCGTGCCGGACACGTACGTCGGCGAAGCGCTCGTGAGCGCCGCCGGCCTGGCCCCGAAGCGGATAGCGATCACGCTCCGAGTGACCCATGAGGTCGCGTCCGACGGCGGCGCCGCAGAGCCCTGGAAGCAGACTCGCCTCAAATGGCTCAACTCCACGCTGGGACAGCGCAACGACGTCATCCCGCCGTACCCGGCGCTGGTGGTGTCGGGGAATTCGGTCCGGCTCCTGGGCCGCCGCCTGACCCTCGCGCCTAACGGTCTTCCGGCCCGGATCGAGACCTTCTTCACACCGGAGATGACCGGATACTCGAAGACCGCCACCCAGGTGCTCGCAGCCCCGATCCGGTTCGAGCTGTGGGCCGGCAAGCCGCCGCCGGCCGGGGCGGCCTCGGGTGTCCGATTCACCCGCCGGGACCCGGGTACCGTGGCGTGGACCGCGGTCTCGTCCGGCCGGGGTTGGGCGCTCGCGGTGCGGGGCGCCCTCGAGTTCGACGGTTACCTTTCCTACACGATGGTGCTCCGGGCCGAACACCGCCTAACGCTGGACGACATCAGGCTGGCGATGCCGTTCGCGCCCGGCGCGGCGACCTACATGATGGGGCTCGGTGAAAAAGGCCGGCGCCGGCCCGCGCGGCTCGAGTGGACCTGGGATGTCGCCAAGAAGAACCAGGACGGTGCTTGGATCGGGGGCGTGAACGCCGGCCTCTCGTTCTCGCTCCGCGGGGAGAATTACGTCCGGCCCCTCAACACCAACTTCTACCTGCAGAAACCGCTCAATCTGCCGGCACCCTGGGGCAACGGAGGGCGGGGCGGTATCACTATCGCCGAGGCGGCGGACCGGGTCGACGTCACGGCGCGGACCGGGCCCAGGACGCTCGCTCCGGGCGACTCGCTCGTATTCAACGCGAGCTTTCTGATCACGCCGTTCCATCCGATCGACACCGACTACCAGTGGACCCACCGGTTCTACCACCGCTACGCTTCGCTCGACTCGATCGCCGAGCTCGGCGCCAACGTGGTCAACATTCATCACGCAACGCCCATCAATCCCTACATCAACTACCCGTTCATCGCGCATGAGGAGATGAAGGCGTACGTCGACCAGGCGCACCGGAAGCACCTCAGCGTCAAGATCTACAATACGGTCCGCGAGCTCTCCAATCGCGCCTACGAGACCTTCGCGCTCCGAAGCCTCGGCCACGAGATCTATGCCCCCGGCAAAGGCGGCGGCTACTCGTGGCTTCAGGAGCACCTCGGAGACGACTACATCGCGGCCTGGTTCGTGCCTGAGCTCAAAGACGCGGCGATCGTGAGCAGCGGGATGAGCCGATGGCACAATTACTATGTCGAGGGAATCAACTGGCTCGTGAAGAACGTCGGGATCGACGGCCTCTACCTGGATGACGTCGCCTTCGATCGCACCACGATGAAGCGGGTCAAGCGGATGCTGGTGCAGGATGGACGCCCCGGCATCATCGATCTCCACTCGGCGAACCAATTCAACGAGCGCGACGGGTTTTCCAACAGTGCCGTGCTCTATCTCGAGCATTTTCCCTATCTCAACCGGCTCTGGTTCGGCGAGTACTTCGACTACGAGAAGAATTCCGCCGACTTCCTTCTCACCGAGGTGAGCGGTATCCCGTTCGGGCTGATGGGCGAGATGCTCGAGGGTGGCGGAAACCCGTGGCGCGGGCTGCTCTATGGAATGACCAACCGGATGCCGTGGACCGACAACGCCGACCCGCGGCCGATCTGGAAGCTGTGGGATGAATTCGGTATCACGGGCTCGAAGATGCTCGGGTATTGGGCGGCGAGCACGCCGGTCCGTACCGATCGCGCGGACGTGCTCGCGACCGCCTACGTGAAGCCGGACCGGGTGCTGATCGCGCTCGCGAGCTGGGCTCCCGAAAATGTCGCTGTCAAGCTGGTCATCGATTGGCGGGCGTTAGGTCTCGATCGGAATCGGGTTATCTTGCGCGCGCCGGAGATGCGCGGCCTTCAGGCGGCGCGCACGGTTGCGGTGGATGCCGAGATACCCGTCGCGCCCGGCAAGGGCTCGGTCCTGATTCTCGAGCGCCGACCCGGCGGGTGATTCGAAAGGACCGAGCGTCGGCGCGCTCGGGAGATCGCGTTCAAAGCGAGGTTCGCATGCCATCGCTCCGTTCGGTCCGGTCGAGCTCCCCGCTCGTGTGCGCTGCCGCGTCCCTCGTGGTTGCGTGTGGGCGTCCTGCTCTCCCTGTCGCGGTCACCAACGACCAGCGCGCGCCGGTCGGGCAGATCCGCAACGGGCGGCTCGAGCTGAGCCTCGATGCCCGGCAGGCGCTCTGGTATCCCGCCGCCGAGGGTGGGGCGAGCTTGGTGACGGCAGCCTTCGGCGAGACGGGACATGCGCCGAGCGTTCCCGGTCCATTGGTCCGGGTCCCGGTGGGTACCACCGTTGCCCTAACGATTGCGAACACGCTCGACGACACCCTGCTCGTCATCGGGCTGCGCGATCCACGCCTCGCCGACACGCTCGTCATTCCTCCGGGCGCTCGCCGGTCAGCGAGCTTCGTCGGTGATCGACCCGGTGCATACGGGTACCACGGTTCCACTCGTCGGAACTCCATTGTCCATCACCGAGGACCGGGCGAACAGCTCGGGGGCGTGGTCGTCGTCGATTCGGCCGGAGCGCCGCGCGATCGCATCTTCGTCATCAGCTCGTGGAACGGGACCCCGCTCACGCCGGTCACCGATACACCCTTTGTCATGGTCATCAACGGTAAGACGTGGCCGTACACCGAGCGGCTGCGGCTCGAGATGGGCGACACCGTACACTGGCGGGTCCTCAATCTCGCGGGGGTGAACGGCGTCCACCCCATGCACCTTCACGGGACGTATTTCCGGGTCGACTCGCGGGGAACTTGGCGGGGCGACACCGCCGCGAAGGCCGAGGATCGCCGGATGGTGGTGACCGAGCTGCTCGAGCCCGAGCAGACGATGTCGATCTCGTGGACCCCACCCCGTCCGGGACGCTGGCTCTTTCATTGTCATGAGGCCTTTCACGTCGCCGGCGTACAGCTGCATGATCTCGACTCCGCGAGCTCGGTCCCGGTCGCACCCGCCGCGGCCGCCGGAGACGATCACTCGCGGGCGATGGCCGGCCTCATCCTCGGCATCGAAGTGCCCGGTGCCGACCCCATTGCGGACACTCGGCCTACTCACCGAATCGGCCTCGTGGTTCAAACGCGGCCGCAGCAATACCGCGGCAATCCCGGGATTGGCTTCGCGCTCGACGGTCCCAGCCTTGCTGCCGATTCAATCGTGATCCCGGGCCCGCTCCTCTTGCTGAGCCGGAACGAGCCCACCGCCATCACGGTACGGAATGGTCTTCACGAACCGGTCTCGATCCACTGGCACGGGATCGAGTTGCAGAGCTACTTCGACGGTGTCCCCGGATGGAGCGGTCTAGGTGCGCTCCGAGCGCCGCTGATCGCGCCGGGCGACTCGTTCGTCGCCCGATTCACGCCACCGCGCGCTGGGACGTTCATCTATCACTCGCACGTGAGCGAGGCGCGCCATATCGGGTCAGGAGCGTACGGGCCTCTGGTCGTCCTCGAACCGGGAGCGCGATGGGACCCGGTGCGGGATCACATCTTGATGTTCGGCGTGGCTGGGCCGGATGACAGCGGGTCCGTGTTCGTGAACGGTGGTCGGTCGCCGGCGGTGGAGGAGCTCAAGGCCGGCTTGACGCACCGGCTCCGCCTGATCAACATCACACCCGGCGACCTCGTCGATCTCGAGGTCCTGCAGGGCGATTCGGTCATGACGTGGCGGGTCGTCGCCAAAGACGGCGCGGATCTCCCGCCGCGCCTTGCGATACCGACTCCGGCTCGCCTTCGGTTCGGCCCGGGTGAGACGACGGACGTCGAGCTGGTGACTCGTCCGGGAGCAGTCCGGTTCCGGGTCAAGAGCTTCAACGACTTTGAGTTTGCTTCGGCGTTCGGCGCAGGGCCACGCCGGAAATCGGAAGTCGGAAATCGGAAGTAGGGAATCCGGTGGGTCGGAAATAGGGAATCGCGAGTAAAGTGAGAGTCACGTCCGCGTTACCGGCCTTACTCCCAATTTCCGACTTCCGATTACCGACTTCCATTTCCCTACTCCACCAACAACCTCATCAACTCCGGAAATCTACCGGCTTGACCGTGTGGCTGTCGAAGCCGGCTGCGTTCATGGCCTCCGTCCCACCGGCCGGGGTCTCCTCTGCAGATGGCGACTCACTATGATCCATCAGAATCATGAAGCGCGTAAGGCTGGCCGACCCGACCCCCGGACTGGCCGGTATCACGGGTCGGCGCCCGGCAGTGGGGCGAGTCTCCACCGCGGCGCCGATTGACAATTGCTTCCGCGGCCCGCACTATCGGGAATCCCGAGACTGGAGGAAGAGGCCGTGAAGACATACGGACCTGCAGAAATCCGGAACGTGGCCTTCGTCGGCCACGGTTCGAGCGGAAAGACCACCCTCGTAGATGCTCTCGCGTTCGTAGCCGGTTCGAGCCGGCGCCACGGCTCCATCAAAGACGGCACCACCCTCACCGACACCTCCGCCGACGAGATCGAGCGCAAGCATTCGATCAGCCTCGGCGTCGCGTACGCCGAGTGGATGGACACCAAGATCAATCTGATCGACACGCCCGGCCTGCTCGACTTTCACGGCGACGTCGTCTCGGCCCTTACGGTGGCGGACGCGGCCGTTGTCGTCTTGAGCGGCGTGAGCGGCGTTGAAGTCGGAACGGAGAAGGTCAACGACTTGTGTGATCACTTCCACTTGCCGCGGATCCTGTTCGTGTCGGGGATGGACAAAGAGCACGCCAACTTCGAGAAGGTCTTCAACGCCGTCAAAGAGCGCCTGACCTCGAAGGTGCTCCCGGTCGAGATCCCCGTGGGAGACGGACCTAACTTCCGCGGCATCATCAACCTGTTCACCGGCACCTGCCAGCTCTTCAAGGCCGGCTCCAAGACGGACGAGTACGAGGACCAGCCGATCCCGCCGGCGCTCGACGAAACGTTCGCGAAGTACATGGACCAGTTCACCGAAGCCGTCGCCGCGACCGACGAGTCACTGATCGAGAAGTATCTCGGCGGCGAGAAGCTCGCCCGCGAGGAAGTCGTCCCCGCGATGAAGAAGGCGATGCTCGCCGGCGACATCGTGCCGCTCTTCTGCGGCACCGGCGAGTTCCTCCACGGGGTCCGCCAGCTGCTCACCGAGATGGTCGAGCTCTTCCCAGCGCCTAACGAGCTCAAGGCGCCGGCGGATGCGCCGCTGGTCGGCCGGGTCTTCAAGATCGTCTCCGAGCCACACGTGGGCGACGTCTCGCTCTTCCGCCTCTACAACGGAACCGTCAAGAACGGCGACGAGGTGTGGAACACCGAGCACAGCGTCGCCGAGAAGCTCAATCACCTCTCGGTCCAGCAGGGCCGCGACCGGATCGAGGTCACCGAGATCAATTCGGGCGACATCGGCTCCGTGGCCAAGCTCCGGGATACCCATACCAACGACACGTTCTGCCGCCGGGATGCGCCGGTCCATCTCGCGCCGATCGAGTTCCCCGAGGCCGAAGCGACATCCGCGGTCGTGGTGAAGCAGCGAGGCGAGGAGGACAAGCTCGCTGCGGGGCTGCACAAGCTCCACGAAGAGGATCCGACCTTTCACTTCGAGTACAACTCCGAGCTCGGTCAAACCCTCATCCACGGGCTTGGCGAGCGGCACTTCGAGATCATTCTCGGCCGCCTGAGCCGGAAGTACGGAGTCCGTGCCGAGCTGACCCGGCCGCGGGTCGCCTACCGCGAGACGCTTCGCGGCCGGGCGGAAGGGCAGGGGAAGCACAAGAAGCAGTCGGGCGGGCGGGGTCAGTACGGCGATTGCTGGATCCGGTTGGCGCCCCAGCCCCGGGGTGCGGGTTACGAGTTCGTCGACGACATCGTGGGCGGGGTAATTCCCAACAAGTACATCCCCGCCGTGGACCGCGGCATCCAGGAGCCGGCTCGCCGGGGACTGGACGTCGGCCTTGG
>JBDTOH010000178.1:0-10101 GCA_039933355.1 Gemmatimonadota bacterium
GTGCCGAATGTCGCAGTCGGACTGGGCTCGTGGTGGGAAGCGGTTACTGACGGCAACGTGTCAACCTCGGTGAGGGCGGTAAACCCGCAAAGGACTCGGCATTCGCGCATGCGACTCGTCTCTTAGTATCGGCGAGTTTGATCAGGCTGATAGCCCGACAGATGGCATCATTTGGCGCGCGAGCGCAACGCGCCGCTCCCGATCGGGGCCGAATGGCAGTAGTCCCGCCAGAGCCGGTCGATGCGCGACACCGAGTGCAGCAATCCCTGCATGATCAGGCGGCTGACGGGATCGGACGAAGGCCTGGGTGCAGATCGCGGGCCGTCTCGATGCTATGTTTTGCGTGGGCGCGCCGCCCCTCACCGTGGAGCGTCGTCGTGCTGGTAGGGGTCGACCGAGACGCCGAGGCTTCCCAACGTTAGCGAGGTGAACATGTCCGAGACTCCCAGGCCGGGGAACCGCGCACGGCCGGCCTTCGACAGTGAGGAGCGCGACCTCGGGCTCGACAGCACAATCACCCGGCGCGATTTCCTCGATGCCACGCTGCTCGGCGCGGGTGCGGCGTTGTTAGGCACGCCGGCCCCCGGTCGACGGCAGGCTCCGGCTCCTCGTCCGGTCAACCCCGAATGGGAAGGATTTGGCGGCGTCGGCGACTACTCCCGCTCGCACGGCAACACGTGGGAGGCGCTCACGGTCGCGCACGAGCTTCGCGACGGGAAATTCGGCACGTCGGCGCGGAGTCGAGCGACCGACACCGGTGAGACCTACGACTTGATCGTCGTGGGCGGCGGGATCTCGGGACTGGGCGCGGCGGCCTTCTTCCAGAAGCGACGAGCCGGCCGGTGCCTCGTCCTCGACAACCACCCGATGGTGGGCGGCGAGGCGAAGCGGAACGAGTTCATGGTGGACGGCGTTCATCTGATCGGCCCTCAGGGATCCAACGACTTCGGCACGAGGCTCCCCCAGGGATGGGCCGGCGACTACTGGAAGGAGCTGGGCCTCCCTCATGGCACCGACGCGTTCGAGCATCAAGCGTGGGCCCAAGGCGTGAAGCCGCTCGAGATCTCCCGCGACAACTACTACTTCCAGCTCTGGAGCGACGAGTTCGCGAGCCACGGATTCTTCTTCAAGGAGCCCGACGGCTCGCTCCGCCTGGTGCGTGACGCGTTCGGCGCGGGCTTGAAGGAGACGCCATGGTCGGATGCGCTCCGCGGCGACTTCATCCGGTGGCGATCGAGCCCGAAGGTCTACGAGGGGTCGGACCTGGCACGATGGCTCGACGGCATGACGTACGAGCACCTCCTCGTGAAGGTCATGGGGCTCGACCCGGCGGTGGCGCGCTACGCCGATCCGATCCTCGCCGGCGCGGCCGGCGGGTTAGGGAGCGATGTGATCTCGGCGCAGTGCGCGGCTCAGATCGGCCTGCCCGGCACCGGCAACGGGGCCGGCGGCGGCCGCTGGAACTCCCACAAGCTGGCCGACACCCTGCCCTTCGGCTCGTCGTTCCCGGGCGGGAACGACGGGATCATGCGGCACGTCATCAAGAAGCTCGTCCCGGCCGCGATCGGCGGTCAGGGCTTTGCGGGCGTGCTCAACGGCAGGGTGAGGTTCGCCGAGCTGGACCGGAGCGGGAACCCCACTCGGATCCGGCTGGGCGCCACGGTTATTCGAGTCACGAACCAGCCCGACGGCACGGTCGAGGTGATCTACGCCCACGGCGGCCGCCTGTACCGCACCAAGGCACGCGGCGTCGTGATGGCGAACGGGGCCTGGTCGTCGCAATACATCGTGGCGGACGTGCCGGACGGCTATCGGGAGGCATTTCGGGACTTCGTCCGCGCGCCGATGCTGGTCGTCAACGTCGCGCTCCGCCGGTGGCGGCCCCTCTACGAGCTCGGCCTAACGGCGGCGAGCTACCGCGACCGGTTCGGGTTCTCCTGCAACATCCGCCAGTCGATGGTGGTCGGGGACTACCGGCCGCTGCTCGATCCCGAGCGGCCGACGATCCTCACGTTCTACGTTCCGTTCGAGCGACCGGGCGGGCCGATCAAGGCACAAGCGGCGGCGGCCCGGACCGAGCTGCTCGCCACGACCTACCGCGAGTATGAGCGACAGATCCGGGAACAGCTGATCCGGCTGTTCGGACGGGCCGGCTTCGATCCCCGAGCCGACATCGGCGGCATCATCCTCAACCGATGGGGCCACGCGTACGTTTGCCCGGCGCCGGGGTTCTACTTCGGCCGGGACGGAAAGCCCGCAGCACCGGCCGTACTCCGGCAGCCGGTCGGACGAGTCGCATTCGCCAACGCGGAGCTCAACGGGCACCAGAACTGGCTCGACGCGACGGCGGAGGGGAAGCGGGCGGCGGAGCAGCTCGCCGGCTGATTGGCGGGTTCACAGAGTCGCGCCTCGGCGAGCTGGATCACTCGCCGGCGCCCGGGATGACGGGTTGAGGATGGCACGGCCGCCCGAACGTTCGAGCCGAACGGGAGGCTTTCGCCCGGGCGGGCGGGTGTTTCCGCGACCGGCCGGATCCGGCGGTTTCGCGTCGATCACAACCGGGCCGCGCCGAGCGGCGGCGTGCCGGCGTTTGCGGAAGCCGCACAAGACTGCTATGATGACAACAAGTTTGACAATCACATTGACTACAAGCCAAAGCCACGGGTGACTAAGCAACATCCTGGGGTCCGTCTCGCCGGCCTCCGTGGAGGCCAGGTCAAAGCGGCGTACACCCGCCTCCGCGAGGCCATCGTCCGGGGCTCCCTCGCCCCGGGGACTCGGATTATGGAAACCGACGTCGCCCGCTGGCTCGACCTCAGCCGCTCGTCGGTTCGAACGGTGCTCCATCGCCTCCAGCACGAGGGCTTCGTGGAGGCGCACGGCGACGGCCCCCGCTCCCGGTTGACGGTCGCACCCCTCACCCGGGACGATTTCTGGGAGTTGAGCGAGGTCGTCGGCGAGGTCGAGGGACTGGCGGCGGCACGAGTCGCCCGGCGTCCATCCCCTGATCGCCGGACGATCGCGACGAATCTTCGCGGGATAAACCGCCGTTTAGCCAAAGCGGTCCGGGCCACTCCCCGAGATCAGCTCGCGGTATTCCGATTGGACGACGAGTTCCACAGGACCCTGGTCGAGGCGGCCGCCAGCCGTCGCCTGAACAGCCTCCATCACGCGGTCAAACCCCAGCTCCAGCGTTACGAGGGGGTGTATTTCTCAATGGCCGAGCGGGGCGAGGATTCCGTCAAGGAACATGAAGCGGCAATTCAGGCGGTCGAAGCGGGGGAGCCCGATCGAGCCCACGAAGCGATCCGGCGGAATCTCGTCAATGCCGCCGCTCACTTGAGCCAGCGGATCGAGGCGCTCGGCGAACGGGGCGCGTTCGGGAACTAGGAGCGAGGCGTTGCGGGACCGGAAAGTGACCGAAAAACAAGTTAACATCGACGACAAGCAAACCGGTAACACTTTATCCCTAGGAGGCAGGGCGATGAGTCCGAGCAGCAGGTGGATGGGACTGCGATGTCCGGGCACCGGCGGTTTCCGCGGGGTCATCGGCCGGATCGCGGGACTAAGTCTGGTGGTCTCGGCTCTGCACGGGCCGGCCCTCCTCCAGGCCCAGCAAGGCGCGGTCGCCGGCGAGGTTGTCTCGAGCCGGTCGCTTCAACCGGTGTCCGGCGCCATCGTGTCGATCGCCGGGACGACGACCCGAGCGACCACCGATACCCGCGGCCATTTCCGTCTCGTAACCCCCTCGAGCAGCGGGTCGGTCAACCTTCAAGTGACGATGATCGGCTTCCGCCCGCTGACTGCAACGGTAACAGCCGGCGACGACCACGTCCGGCTCACGCTCGCGGAGAGCGCCGTCGAGCTCTCCGAACTCGTGGTCACCGGCACGGTCGGCGCTACCGAGAAGCGCTCGGTCGGCAACTCGGTGGCGCGGGTCAGAGTGTCCGAAGAATCCGAGGTGTCCCCCGCCCTCTCGCTCGATCAGCTCCTCAATGCGCGAGCGCCCGGAGTCGTGGTGGTCCCGCCGAGCGGACTCACGGGCAGCGGGGCGCGGATCTTCATCCGGGGCCGCTCCAGCATCTCGCTCCCCACCGATCCGCTCATCTACGTGGACGGGATCCGGGTGGACAAACGAGCGCCGACCGGCGCCAATGCCGGCAACGGCACCACCTCGGGCCTCAACGACTTCAATCCCGAGGATATCGAGAGCCTGGAGATCATCAAAGGGCCGGCCGCCGGAACGCTCTACGGCACCGAAGCCAACAACGGCGTCATCCAGATCATCACCAAGCGGGGGCGCCCTGGACCGGCGAAGGTGGACGTCTCGATTCGTGAAGGCGTCAACTGGATCATGGATCCGGCGGGTCGGTGGCCGCTCAACTACTACATCGATCCCACCAACAACTCGATTACCCCCTTCAACCTCTATCAGGCTGAGGCCGACGCCGGCCGCCCGCTCTTCCGGAACGGCTTCGCCCACGGCTACTCCGTGAGCATTGCCGGCGGATCCGACGCCTCGCTCTACTACGGCGGGGTGACCTACAGCCGCGACGAAGGCGCCCAGCCGAACAACACGGCGCAGCGCTTCGGAGGTCGGGTCAACGTCAGCATGACTCCTAACGCGAAGTTCGACATCAACGGCCAGATGGGGTTTGCGTCGAACCGGACCAAGTTCCCCGACGCGTTCAACGGCCTGCTCTTCGACGCGATCTTGAGCCGGCCGGGGAACCGCAACAGCCCAACCCGCGGCTTCTACACTGCGCCCCAGGAGGTGTGGAATCGGAACTTCTCGTTCAACGAGAACCTCGACCACCTGACGACCGGCGTCGAAGTCCGGCACCGCCCCACGAGCTGGCTCTCGCATCGAGTCCGGGCCGGCCTCGACATCAGCAACAACGACGGCGTCGACCTCACCCTCAAGATGAGCCCGGACGATGCCCAGTTCTTCGCTGCGGCGACCGCCGCGGGCGCCAAGACCGTAAACCAGATCAACACGCTCAACACGACGGTGGACTATAGCGCGACCGCGACCACGTCATTCTGGAAGCACTTCTCGTCGTCGACCACCGGCGGTTTCCAGTTCTACCGCCGCAATACCCGTTTGCTGAGCGCCACCGGCGAACAGTTTCCGGCCGCCGACGTGACGTCCGTCGCGGGCGCCGCGATCCAGCGGGGCAGCGACGACGCGGTCGAGAGCATCACGGTCGGCGGGTTCGTTCAGGAGCAGATCTCCTTCAAGAACCGGGTCTATCTCACGGCGGCCCTCCGGCGCGACCGTAACAGCGCGTTCGGCGCCACGTTCGGCGCGGCCACCTACCCCAAGCTCAGCCTCTCCTGGGTGCTGAACGAAGAGCCGTTCTTCAAAGTGCCGATCGTCAACACACTCCGGCTCCGCGCGGCTTACGGCAAGTCCGGGCAGCAACCGGACGCGTTCGCGTCGCTCCGGACCTACCAGCCGATCACCGGCCAGGCTGGTCTCCCGGCAGCGACGCCTCAGTTCGTCGGTAACCCGGACCTCGGTCCCGAGCGCGGCAAGGAGTACGAGCTCGGCTTCGAAGCCGGTTTGTTCAACCAGCGACTCGGCATCGACTTCACGTATTACAACAAAACGACCGACAATGCGATCGTGCTCCGCAACGTCGCGCCGTCGACCGGGTTTCCCGAGCAATCGTTCGTGAACGCCGGACAGGTCAAGAACAAGGGAGTCGAGGTCCTCGTCAACGGAAGAGTGATCGAGTCGAAGAACCTCGCCTGGGACCTCACGCTCAACGTCTCCCATAACGACAACAAGGTGACCCAGCTCGGCATCCCGAACACACCGTATCTCGAGTTCGGCTTCGGGAACCGGTTCCAGCCGGGTTACCCGGTGTACGCCTTCTTCGCCCGTAAGGTAGTGAGCGCGGACCGGCTGCCTAACGGATCGGTGAACAACATCAAGTGCGACGGCGGCACGCCGAGCGGGATGCCCGGCGGCGCGCCAGTGGATTGCGCCTCGGCGCCTCGGGTCTACCGCGGAGCGCCCGAGCCAAGCTTGGAGGGCTCGATCGGAACCAACCTGACGTTCAAAGGCCGGCTCACCTTCGCCGCGCTCGTGGACTTCAAGCGTAACTGGACGACCTGGGACTCGAATCTCTGGTGCCCGGGAATCTTGAGCTGCGAGTCGGAAGCGTACCCCGACCGGTTCAGCACGATCAGGGTGGCATCGGACGTGCTCGGCTACACCGACGATTTTGCCTGGGAGCCCGACCTGAGCTTCGCCAAGCTCCGGGAGGTGTCGGTGAGCTACTCGATGCCGGACCGATGGGCCCGAACCGTGGGGGCCAAGCGGGCCGTGATCACGGCGGCCGGCCGCAATCTCCACACCTGGACCAACTACCATCCGGGGCTCGATCCGGAGAACATCTCCTCGTTCGCCGAGACGTTCAAAGGATTCGGGACTCCGTTCTCCCAAAACCAGCTCCCGCAAGCGGCCCAGTTCGTCATGCGGGTCAACCTCACCTACTAACGGCTGACCCGTTTCGCGAGGAGACGACTACCATGCCTAACAGAAATGTCCGCTCATTCATGACGCTCCGCTCGACCCACCGGTCCGGCCGCTGGCTGGTCTGGCTCGTTGCCGCGGGCGTACCCGCTCTCACCACCGCCTGCGACAGCCTCGTCGACGTGGCCGCCCCGTCGCGGGTCATCGCTGACGGGCTCGCCACGCCCGCAAACGCGGCGCTGCTCGTCAACGGCACCGGCGCCGACTTCGAGTGCGCCCTGGCCCACTACGCCGTGGCAGGCGGGCTCACCGGCAACGAGCTCGAGATCGCCACGGGACTCATCGTGATGAAGGAGTACGACAAACGGGACTTCAAGACCTTTGGCTCGTCGTACGCCGAGGCGACCTGCGCCGACCAGGGCAACGTGGGGGTTTACAAGCCCCTCTCCATTGCCCGCTTCCAGGCCGATAACACGCTCGGGCTCCTCGACGGTTGGACCGACGCCGAAGTTCCCAACCGCAATGTCTTCATCGCCACCACCGCGGCCTACGCCGGCTACTCCTACATCCATCTCGGCGAGGCCATGTGTACCGCGGCGTTCGACCTCGGGCCCGAGGAGACGCCGGCGCAGATCTTCGCCCACGCGGAGGAGCGGTTCACGAAAGCGATGGCGGCGGCCCAAACGGCCGCCCGGGCCGACCTGGTCTCGCTCGCGCAGGTCGGGCGGGCCCGCGCCCGGATGCGGTTGGGCAAGAAGACCGAGGCGGCGGCGGACGCGGCGGCGGTCCCGGCCGGTTTCCGATTCGACGCAACCTACTCGGGTCAGTCCACCCGCAGGCGCAACGCAGTCTGGGCGAACCTCGAGCTGTTTCAGAGCACGACGGTCGATCCGAGCTATCGGAACCTCACGTTCGGAGGCGTGGCCGACTCGCGCCTCTCGGTCTTCGACGCCGGGAAGAAGGCGACCGACGGCGTCTCCGAGCTGTGGTCGACGCATAAGTACACGGGCGACGGATCGCCGATCGCGATGGCGACGTGGGAAGAGGCTCAGCTCATCATCGCGGAAGTCTCCGGCGGCCAGACGGCTGTGGGCATCATCAACGCGCTCCACTCCGCCGTCGGGCTGCCGCCGTTCGCAAGCTCCGATCCCGCTGCGATCCAGACCCAGATCGTGGAGGAGCGGAAGCGTCAGTTCTTCCTCGACGGGCATCACCTCGGCGACGTCAGGCAGTACAATATTCCGCTGACGCCGGCTCCGGGAACGCCGTTCAAGGACGGCGGTGGCGTCTACCAGAACCAGACCTGCTTCCCGCTCCCCGATATCGAGCGGTTGAACAACCCGAACCTGAACCACTAGCCGGCTACCGAGCCGCCCGCCCGCCATGTTGCCTGTGGCGGGCGGCGGCCGCGCCGAGGCGGGACCCAATCATGTTCCTGTTCCTCATGCAGGTCGCTGCCGCCCCGGCAGCATCGGCCACCGGCGCCGTGGTGACGGCGCGCGTGGACCGGCTGTTCCAAGAATGGAATAACCCGCGCTCACCGGGCTGCGCGCTCGGAATCGTTCGCGACGGGGAGCTGGTCTATCGGCACGGATACGGAATCCAGAATCTCAAGACCGGGGCGCCGCTCACCACCCGGTCGGTATTCTATGCGGCCTCGGTCTCGAAGCAATTCGCGGCGGCGAGCACCATCCTCGCGGCGCGCGACGGATTGCTGTCGCTCGACGACGATGTCCGCAAATGGATACCAACGCTCCCGGCGGAACAGCCCACGATCACGATCCGCCACTTGCTCCACCACGTGAGCGGCATCCGCGACTATCTGTCGATGTGGGATGCCATGGGCGCGCTCAACGGGATCCATAGCGACGAGGACCTGATCGGCCTCCTCTCCCGACAGCAGCGCCTCAACTTCGATCCCGGAGCCGACTTTTCGTACAACAACTCCGGCTACGTGCTGTTGTCCTTCATCATTCGAAAAGCGACGGGAAAGTCCCTTCAGGAATTTGCCCGGGAGCGGATCTTTGAACCGCTCGGCATGCGCACCAGCGCGTTTCACGACGACCGAACCGCACAGCAGAACCCGAAGACCTTCGCGATCGGGTACAACCCCACCAAAGCCGGCGGCCTCGAGCCCGGCCTGCTCACCAACTTCGACAAGGTGGGAGACGGCGGTCTCTACACCACCGTGGAAGATCTGGCCCGCTGGGATCAGAACTTCTACAGTCAGAAAGTGGGCGGTGACGGCTTCACCACGCAGCTCACGACGCGCGGCATTCTGGCAAACGGCGACACGATCAACTACGCGGGCGCTCTGGTCGTGGACGAATACAAGGGACTTCGTACGGTCGAGCACTCCGGCACGTTCATGGGATATCGGAACGACCTTCTCCGGTTCCCAGATCAGCGGTTCTCGGTGATCTTGCTGTGCAACCGCGGCACGATCGACCCGACCGTGCTGGCCCGGCAAATCGCCGACCTGTATCTCGCCGATGTGCTTCGGAAACAGGTCGAGCGCTTCGTAGGCGAGTATGCAAGCGACGAGCTCCGGGTGACATTCCGGGTAGTCGCGAGAGACGGCAACCTCTTCCTCATCCGTCCCGGAGCCGGGGAATCGGCGCTCACGCCGGTGCAGCCGGAGTACGGGGCGAGGGTCAAGCAGCATGCTGATCAGTTCACCTATGCGGCCTCGCTCGAACCGATGAAAGCGACGTTCGCCTCCGACGGCGGCGCCCAAGTGACGGCGCTCCTCATCGAGGCCCCACGTGCCCGCGCCATGAGGTTTGTCAGGCGCTGAGCAGTCGAGCTGGTGCGGCCCCTCATAACCATGCGCGGATACCGCGCCAACGAGAATCCCATGTTCCGTCCTGCCCGTTACGTCGCGCTCTCTCTGCTCCTCGTCGCCGGCGCTCCCAGCGGTCAAGGCGAGCCTCCTTACGACGTTGTTCTGCTCGGAGGACGCGTCGTCGACGGGACCGGTGCGGCCTGGCATCTCGGTGACGTAGCCATTCGAGACGGACGCATCGCGCGCGTCGTGCCCGCGGGCTTCCTGAACAATGCGGCGGCGAAGGCTCGGTTCGAGGTGCATGGCCTGGTGGTCGCGCCCGGATTCATCGACATCCAAAGTCACTCCCGCGGCCCGCTGCTCAGCGGCGACGGCAGGGTCGTCAGCAAGATCACCCAGGGGATCACGACCGAAATCATGGGCGAAGGCTGGACGAACGCTCCGGCGAACGCCACCACCCAGAACGCCAGCGAGGATTCACAAGGCGATCGGGCGGAGTTCGCCAGGCCCGACGGGTTTGCCCGGTGGCTCGACGCGATGGAGCGGCACGGCGCCGCGGTCAACTTTGGCTCGTTCGTGGGCGCGACTACCGTCAGGTCATACGCGAAGGGACTCCATCAGGGCGCACCGACCCCAGCCGAGCTCGACACGATGCGCGCCGTCGTCCGCCGCGCGATGGAAGACGGAGCCTTTGGGATCGCGTCGGCGCTCATCTATCCACCGGCCGCCTTTGCAACCACCGAAGAGCTGATCGAGCTCGCCAAAGCGATGGCGCCTTATGGCGGCGTCTACATCTCCCACATCCGATCCGAGGGAGACCATTTCCTCGAGG
>JBDTOH010000179.1:0-10058 GCA_039933355.1 Gemmatimonadota bacterium
GGGTGAGGGTTCCCGTCAAGGCGTTAGGCGGGACGGTCGGCGGCAATTAGTGGTTGTCTGCGGATCTGGAGGGACGGACCTGTCTGGCCCACCTATTGTCATCCCGAGCGGAGCGAGGGATCTACTTCACTCAGCTCGAACGACGCCGTCTAGACTCCCCGCTTCGCTCGGAATGACAGAGATGTGCGAACCGGCGAATCCGCCGGGTTCCACCATCGGGAGCCTCGTTGCGGCCGCACGCCGGTGCCGGAACCGGTCCATCGGCGCTATGGTTGTGCTGTCCACCGTGGGGTCGGCAATTCCGCGCGCGTCGAGCCCTTCACCATCCGACCCGAGGCAACCCGTGACTGACAATCCCCGGTTCCACTCCATCGCGCTCACCGGGCTCCGAGTCTTTGCGGGCTTGGCGTTCGCCGTGCACGGATCGCAGAAGCTGCTTGGCTTGTTTGGAGGTTTCGGTCCGAACCATGGCAAGGCCGAGCTGATGAGTCGGTTCGGTGCGGCGGGCATCATCGAAACCGTGGCCGGAGTCTGTATCGCGCTCGGACTCTTCACCCGGCCGCTCGCGTTCATCGCCTCCGGTGAGATGGCTGTGGCGTACCTGACCGTCCATCTCGGCGCCGACCACATCTGGTGGTGGCAGAACGGCGGGGAAGTGCCCCTTCTCTATTCCTTCATCTGGCTCTTCTTCTCCGCCCACGGCGCTGGACCCTACAGCCTGGATGCCAAGATGAACCGCGGGCGAGGACCGGCCTAACGCGCGATGCGGCCGCCTCGCGTCTCGGTCGGGGTGGCGCTCGCGCTCATCTGGGGCGGCGCCATGCTGTACACCGTGGCGCAGTCGGCCGTGGCTCTGCGGCTCGTCGGCGCCGGCGCCCCGATCCCCGAGCTGGTGCTGGCGCTCATCTCGCTCGTGATCTGGGGCGTGGCGACGCCCGCGATTCTCTGGTCGGCCCGCCGCTTTCCGCTCGAGCGGCGGGTGTGGCTGGCGCGGGCCGCCCTTCATCTCGCTTTCGCGACCGGATTTATCCTCGCGCTCAACATCCTCGGGCCACTGTTCACGCGGCTCGTGACCGGCGACGGCTTCGACGCTGCGTGGGCCGCTCGGGTAGGCGTGCGCAATTTCGTCGGCCAGTTCCATCTTGCGCTGATCGTCTACGCCTTCATTCTAGGCATCGGCTACTATCGCCAGTCGCTCGAAGCACGGCGGACCGAGGAGCTCCGGGCGGAACGGCTCCGCGCCGACCTGGCGGAGGCGCGGCTGCTGGCCCTCCGGCTCCAGCTCCAACCCCATTTTCTCTTTAACGCGCTCAACTCGGTGGGCTCGCTCATCATCACGGGCCGAACCGACGAGGCCTTCGACGCGGTCGGCCAGCTCGGGGACCTGCTTCGCGGAGTGCTCGCGACGGAGCAGCGCAGAGAGGTCTCTCTCACCGAGGAGCTCGAGCTCGCCGAGGCCTACCTCGCGATCGAACAAGCCCGGCTGGGTGAGCGACTCCGGCCGACGTGGGAGATCGGTCCGGAAACCGCCGGGGCGTTGCTGCCGCCGATGCTGCTGCAACCGCTCGTCGAAAACGCGATTCGTCATGGGATCTCCCCCAAACCTGAAGGGGGCCGGCTGGTCGTCTCGGCGAGCGTGGTCGAGGGACGGCTCCGGCTCGAGATCAAGGACGACGGCGCCGGGCTCGATGACGCCGCGGTGGACAAACGGGGCGGCGTAGGGCTCGACAACACCCGTCGCCGGCTGGAGCATCAGTACGGGAGCGCCCAGCGGTTGGAGCTGAACCGAATCGGCGGGTGGACTCGAGTGCTCGTCGAGCTTCCGTTTCATGTCGTAGCGTTAGGCACTGCCGAGGCGGTCGGATGACGCGGGTCCGCGTGCTGCTGGTCGACGATGAGCCATTGGCGCGGGCCGGGCTCCGCGCCATCCTGGAAGAGGAGGCCGGCCTCTCGATCGTGGGAGAGAGCGCCGGTGGCGAGGATGCGGTATCGGCGATTCGCGCGCTCGGCCCCGACCTCGTCTTTCTGGACATCGCGCTGCCGGACCTCGACGGATTCGGGGTGGTGGGTCGCCTCGATCCGGTGCACCGGCCCGCGATCGTATTCGTCACCGCGCACTCCGACCAGGCCCTCAGGGCATTCGAGGTGCGGGCGCTCGACTACGTGACGAAACCGCTTCGCCGCGACCGGGTTCGCGAGGCGGTGGCGCGCGCCCGCGAGCGAATCCGGCTCGAGCAGAAACCCGGGCCGCCGCCGCCGCCGTCCGTCACCGCACCGCTCGCGGTCAAGCTCGAAGGACGAGTCCGGCTCATCGACCAGCGGACGATCGACTGGGTCTCGGCCGACGACGACCATGTCGTCGTTCACGCCGGATCTCAAACCTGGCGGCCGCGCGAAACGCTCGGCCAGATCGAGCGGCGGCTCGATTCCTCGGCGTTCGTCCGGATCCACCGCTCCACGATCGTTAGGCTCGGCGCGATCCGGGAGCTCCAGCCGTGGTTCCATGGCGACTACGTCGTCATTCTCCACAGCGGCGCCGAGCTCCGCTTGAGCCGGAACTTCAACGATCAGGTGGCCGCGCTGCTGGGCCGGCGGGTCTAAGTCGCACGCTGTCATCGAGCGGCATCGAGGGGTCTTGCTTCGCGACGTCCGAGCGGCGCGGCGTTCTCTCGTCGCTTCGCTCCTCGAGATGCCAGATGTGGGAGTGCCTCGCCTCCATTCCGATAGGCGGCCACTTCTCGCGATCTACTTCGCGGTTTTGGGTGCCGCCAGGGTCGATCGCCGTCTCGATGAGGCCCACTCGCCACACGTTTAGTCCCATTCACCGCGCTCCCCCTCGTTCTACCGCATTGTTGCTGACAGGACCCGCCGCCGGTCTCACCTTTCGAGTCCCGTCTCTCCGTGAGCTTCCCATGGTCCGCTCCGCAACTCGTTCTTTCCTTGGATGCCTCCTCGGCTTTCCGACGCCCCTTTTCAGTCAGACGCTCACGCCTCGATTTGTCGAGTCGTCCACCATGTTTCGCGGCGACCCGGCCCATACCGGCGTCTCCCCAGCGAAGCTCTTCGCCGGTCAAGGCGGAGTCCGATGGCGAGTGGCGACCGGCGACGCGGTCCGCTCTTCGCCCGCGGTGACCGCGACGCGAGTATTCATCGGAAGCGGCGACGGCTATCTCTACGCGATCGAGCGCGCCGCCGGCCGAGTGGTCTGGCGCTTCGCCGCGGGGGGAGCGGTGGACGCGTCTCCCGCGGTGGCCGGCGGTCTCGTCATCGCGGCCACGCTGACGGGCCGGATCTTCGCGGTCGATGAGGTGGCGGGACGGCTCCGCTGGTCGATGCGAACCGGTCCCGCGCTCCCGCTCAACGGCCCCCGCGCCGCCGGTTGGGATCTGTACGCGTCGTCACCGGTCGTGGCCGGCAAGACCATCGTGATCGGCGGGCAGGACGGCGGCGTGTACGCGCTCGACCTGACGACCGGGCGGCTGCTCTGGCGCGCGGAGACGAATGGCCGGGTTAGGGCAACGCCCGCGGTGCTCGGCGGCATGGTTGTGGTCGGCTCATTCGACGGGCGAATCTACGCCCTGGATCTTGCCACCGGCGCCAAACGGTGGGTTCATCACACGATCGGCGATACCCTCGACTCGCGCAAAGCCGGCTTCGACCGCCGCGCCGTGCAGAGCTCCGCCGCTCTCGCCGGTGGGGGCGTATTCGTCGGCTCGCGCGACGGCGGCCTCTACATGCTGGACGCCGCCACCGGCGAACGGCGGTGGCGATTCACGCACCGCGGCTCGTGGGTGGTCGGCTCGCCGGCAGTGCAGGGCGGGCGGGCCTATGTCGGGAGCTCAGACGGCCACTTCCTTCAAGCGGTCGAGGCCGCGACGGGTAAGGAAGTCTGGCGCCTGGAAGTGGGGTCGAACATCCTCTCCTCGCCGCTCCTCATCGGCGACGCGCTGATCGTCGGGAGCGCGAACACCGGTGCGCCCACGGGCGAGCTGCTCGCGGTTGATCGGGAGACGGGCCGGGTCAGATGGCGGTTGCGATTCGGCGATGCGGTGTGGTCCTCGCCGGTCGTTGCGGATGGTGAGATTTATGTGGGCAGCGACGACGGCGGTGTGTACGCGATCAACGAGGTGAGCCGGACGATTCCCAAGTTGGCCGTCTTCTACGATACCACCGTCGCCGAAATTCGTTCGGTCCCGGGAAGCCGGCTCGCCTTCGATTACTTTCGTAACGTCGGGTACGAACATCTCGGAGCCGACTCACTCCCCCGTTTTCTCGAAGCCAGAATCGCCGACGGCGTTCCGAGCGCAGTCGTCTTCGCGATGGATATCCTGCCCAAATCGGTCGCATCGACCCGGGCGGACACGGTTCTGTTTCGGCGCTATCTCGAAGCGGGAGGCAAGGTGGTCTGGCTCGGTCCAATGGTCGGGGCGGTGGCGCGCGACTCCATCGGTCAGACGATCGAGTTCACCATCGAGCGGACAGAGCACCTGATCGGCCTTTCAACCGCGACGTTCGACTTCGATCCAAACACCGCGCAGCCGACCGCAGTCGGGCGCAAATGGGGAATCGATCGGTGGTTTCGCGGGGGACCACCGCTCGCCACGTCGGCCGTCTCGATTCCGCTCGCGGTCGATCAGGTCGGCATGACGTCCGTGTGGGTGCGGTCGTTCCGGCCGGATCGGCCCGGCTCCGGCTTCGTTCAACTGTGGGGGAACGGCGCGACCGCGGAGCGGCTTCCGCTGATCCGGGCCGCTGCGGAGTATGGGCTGCTTCGCTCCGCCGCCGAGACTCGCTCGAGCGCCTCGCGATAAGGCCACGCCGAAGAGGTCGCTGCTCGCTAAGATCGGGGGACACGGCCATAATAAAGGGCGTTGCCCCCGTCCTCTTTTGCGCCCGAGATCTCCGATGCGCCTGACTCACACGTTTCTCTTCGTCTGCCTCCTTCCCACTGCCGGCGTTGCCCAGTCGCGGCCCCGGGGCCGAGAGTTAGGCATTCCGTTTCCAGGAAAGACCGGCCCCAACAATGCCATCACGGACGTCCCCGGTGTGGCCGTGGGTCACGTGACCCTGGTGCGGGGGGAGGGCAAGTTGGTCCCGGGCCAGGGTCCGGTGCGAACCGGAGTGACGGCGATCTTCCCGCGTCCCAAAGGAGATTGGGATTTCGTCATGGCCGCCACGTTCAACCAGAACGGCAACGGCGACATGACCGGGGTGAACTGGGTCAAGGAGTCGGGGTTTCTCGAGGGACCCATTCTGCTGACGGGGACCCATAGTGTCGGCGTCGTCCGTGATGCAGCGATTCATTGGCAGATCGCGCAGGGAAGGAAGTTCATCTTCACCTATCCGCTGGTCGCGGAGACGTTCGACTTTCTCAACGACGCAAACGGTGAGCACGTGAAGCCGGAGCACGCATGGCAAGCGCTCGACGCGGCTAAGCCCGGTCCGGTTCAGGAAGGCGCGGTCGGCGGCGGAACGGGAATGGGGTGCAACGGGTTCAAGGGCGGGATCGGCACATCGTCGCGGCTGGTGCCGCGCGGCGATCCATCAGGGTCGAGCTATACGGTCGGCGTTCTGGTCCAGTGCAATTACGGCGGCGACCTCAGCATCCTCGGCGTGCCCGTCGGCCGGGAGATCACCGACCTCGGCCTTTGCTCCACGCAGAAGGAGCCACAGTCCAGGCCGTGGATGGGCAACGTTCCGCCATGCGGCGCGCCCGCGACTCCGCGCGGCTCAGACGGCGCGGCGGGGATGACGCAAGACGAAGGACTGACTGGGCGGGGCTCGATCATCGTGATCGTGGCCACGGACGCGCCGCTCCTCTCCCATCAGCTCGAGCGCCTCGCCAAACGCGTCGGGATGGGACTCGGCCGCTTGGGAAGCCTCGCGGGTAACACCTCGGGCGATCTCTTCCTCGCCTTTTCGACCGGGAACAAGGGCGCCTCTGCCGACACCGGCGAGGTAAGGCTCTCGATGTGGCCTAACGCTCGGATCAATCCGTTCTTCCGCGCGACGATCGACGCCACCGAGGAGGCGGTGGTCAACGCAATGCTGGCCGCGCCACTGGAGTCGACCGGTGCCGACGGGCTCAAGATCTTCGGGCTACCGGGGGATCGAGTGATGGCGGCGCTCAGGAAGTACGGGAGGATGTGACACGACGGTAAGACGGTAGGACGGTAGGACGGTAAGTCGGGAGGCGTAGGCCAGGACCTCAGTGATGTGCGCAGTTCGAACTATGCGGGCAACGCCGGCTCTCTGGACCTGTTACCTCACCGTCTCACCGTCTCACCGTCTCACCGTCTTACCGTCTTACCGTCTTACCGTCTTACCGTCTTACTTCTGCCCGATCGCCACGCCAAAACCCGGAAGCACCTCTCGCCACGAGACTCGCGCGAATCCGGCGGTCTTGAGCAACGACTCGAACTCCGCGGGTGAATGGAAGCCGATCCAGCCGGGGTCGGCCCATTTGGCGAGCTTCCCGCTCAGCGCGTTGAACCACGCCGGCCCCGGATCGATCACGCAATACACTCCGCCCGGGCGGAGCACCTGCAGGATCGCCGACGCGGCGCGGGGCGGGTCCGGATAGTGATGGTGCGCAAGTGAGTTGTAGACGACGTCGAATTTGCCGGCGAAGGCCGCGGGCAGATCGCCCACGTCGGCTTGGATGAACGCGGTGTTGGTGAGGCCGTGCGCGCGCGCGTCCAGCCAGGCCGCGTTGACCATGCCGGCCGCGAGGTCGATGCCGACGACCTCACCCTCCGGGACGAGGCGCGCGACCCGCTGCAGCTCGCGACCTGCGCCGCACCCGGCATCCAGCACCCGCGAGTCCGGCCGCATGTAAGGTGCGATCTCCACCAGCGCCTCATCGAAGATCGGAGTGGAGAACGGCCTGACGAAGGCGTCGTACACCTCGGCCATCTTATCGAACTCCACCACCAGATGATCGTGATCGGTCTTGGCTTCGAGGAGAACGGGCTCCGCGTGCTTGCGCGAGAAGAGCGGACCGAGCCCGCGATGCGCTACGTTCTCAGGCAGGTCGCCGGAAGGAGTCGGACGAGGCAGGACGCCTGAACGGCGCAGCCACTGGGTGGGATAGAGCACGTGCGCGGCCCACGACCACATCGCCGACACGAGGGCCCCTTCGGCCTCCTTGCCACCCGGCGCGTGGCCGTGCCCGGCCGACACGACTCAGCTCTCGGAGCCGGTGCGGCGGGAAGACGACCGCCGCTTGCGGCCCGTCACCCGCTTCTTCGGCGCGCTCTCCGGAGCCGGCCGCCGTTCGGACGGGTCGTGCGACGCCGGGGCCTGCGCTTGCCGCCGGAGCAGAACCGGAATCCCGCGCTCGGCGAGCCCCGGCACATTCACTTCGCCGCGGTACGGGACGTTAGGCTCGAGTGTGTCGGTCACCGTCGCAAAGATCTGCACCAGCGTCCGTCCTCCCGGCTCCAGCGTAATGACGCTTGGCACGACCCGCAGCGGGTACTCCACGGCGCGACCCGACGGGTCCGCGAAGGCGGACGTGACCACCGCGGTCGACACGGTCCGGGGCAATCGATTCTCGACCATGAACACGCCCTGCGCTTCGGAGCCGGCGGGGGCCTCCAGCACCAGCGTCGCTGCGGAAGCGGGAACCGAGGCGTTATTCGCGGGGCGCGGTGTGCTCGCCGAGTTTGTGCCGCCCCCGCCGAGGCGGATCGGGAATGTGTTGGCGATCCCGAACAGCGCCTTGAAGTACTCCTGCGTGACCTGTCCCAACGCCGCGTAGTAACGGAGGCTTGCCTCCATCGCTTGGCGGAGGGGTTGCTCGAAGGGCAGCTTGTCAGCCATGAGCTGCCGTTACCGCTCCCGGAACCGTGCCGACCGGAGTCGGGACGTTCGGCTGGGGGACCGTCGGGTTCGGCACGGTCGGATTCGCCGTGATTCCCGTGGCATGCGGACAGGGGCGAGGACAATAGAAGTGGTCGTACCAATGATGGAGGTAGTCGGGGCAGTCGCACACCTCGACCTCGTGGCACGAATCCGTTCCGAGCGTTCCCACGCTCACCGTCCAGCGGAAGTAGTACTCTTTGCAGCCGCGTACCCAGATCAAGACCTCGGTCTTGTCGCCATCCTTTGCATCGTCCGGGATTCCGACGCAGGCGGTCACGGTCCCGCGTTCCATCGGTCCGAGCGTGAGCGAAGGCGGCGAGATCGTGACCTTGGACGCGTTCGCCCCGGTCGCCTCTACCTTGATCGCCCGCTGGAAGCGGTCGCAGTTGGTGACCCGGAATCGGATGCAGGCGGTCTTGCACTGGCTCACATGGCTGGTGCACTCGCCGAGGGGCTGCGGCATCCAGCAGGGCGGCGGGATCGTGCAGCATCCGCTCTTCGAGTGGCAGCCGCATCCTTTGGAGCTACCGGTCAGATCCTTGCCGAGCTTGCTCAGGTCGCCTAACGTCGGCGCAGCCTGTCCGGTGAGCGACTCGAACAGGTCGGCGCTGAGCCGCATCTGCGCGTTCACCAGGTTCATCAGGGCGCCGGGCAGGCCGCCGAGCGACGCTTTCTTGGAGTCATTTTGTACGGCCATCGCTCCTCCTTACCGCGCCTTGGTGCCGTTGGACGGTTCTGTTCCCTCGGATATGATCAGCTGAACGAAGTAGCGCAGGTCATGCAGCGGCCAAATTCCGGAATAGGTCCGCCCCCGCTTGAGATCGGCGGGGAGGCTCAACGTGACCTTGAGCTCGCGAGTCTCCCCGGGCTCGAGGTTTCCGGCGCCCTCTTCCACGCCGACCCTAACGATGCCACCGTGCTCCTCGGCGAGCAGATCCGCGAGGTAGTCGATCCGGCGCACGCCTTCGGGCCGCTCGTCCCGGTACGCTCGGTGGAGCGAGCGCTCCAGCCCCTCCTCGGCGAAGATGCCGATCCCGTGCGCCTTTCGGATCTCGACCGCCACGTTCCCTGCGTTGACGACGGTCAGCGCGACTTGCAAGCGCTCGCCCGGCGCACCTTGGAGCGTGAGCTGATCGGGGACGAGCGCAAGCTCGATCTCGGGCTCGACCTCGATGACCACCGGCCGCTGCTCGCCGTCGACCTCGGTTGTCCCCTCGTACGTGCCCGGCGGGGTGCGCGGCGGCAAGGTCATCTGCAGGACCAAGTCGCCCTCGACCCGCGAGGCCCGCGCAACGATGGGCTCGGTCTTCCCCTTGTACGCCGCGCCGCCTTGCCCGATCTGAATCGAGAGTCGCCGGGGCCTCACCTCGCCCTCGCTCACCGCGGCAGACAGGCTGCCCGGTGTGCCGCGAAAATGCAGGGCCGCCCTCATCTACGTCCCTCGGCCTGAGGCCGGCACGAGGACACCCGGAACGCTCGAAGCAGGATCGCCCGATGGCGTCCGCGTCACAGGCGCGCACACCTCGCACGGATTCGGATGGTATGGCTCAGTGATGATCTGGGCTTCGCCGCACAGGCGCAGGTTCAGCAGCTCCATTCCGAGCAGCGACAATCCGACGTTGAAGTCGGCCGGCAGATGCCCGCGGATCGACGGAAACTCGGTGAGGCGGATCTCCACCGGGTCGATCCCGAGCTGAATTTTCGGCATGTTGTCGATGCTGAGGTGGATCGCCGGCAGCTTCTCGACACTCAAGGAGATCGTCGGGAGCTTCTCGAGAAAAATATGGAAGGTGTCGGGAATCCCGTTCACCGTGACCGGATTCACCGTCAACGGCTCGAGAGTGATCGGATCCACCCCGATCGGGGAGACCAGCTTGGTCTTGAACGGCTGGGGAATCGAGACGCTCATGCAAGTCTCTCCGGAGAGGCTAGACAATGATCATCGCATTGGGTCGGCCTCCCGTCAAGCAACCCGACCCACCGAAATCGCGACATCAGGGCAACAAGTCGAGCCGGCGCAGCAATTCGTGCTCGTCGGCCGGCATTCGGTCCGGATCGATGATGACCCGGCGGTTTGCGGGCAGAGGCGAGCCCGGTGGTCGGGTTTGGTGGCACGGATCCTCGCCAAACTCGAGCGACAGGCGCTGCAGATCGGGATTCCTGGTCGAGCCGTCAATCAGGATCTCAATGGC
>JBDTOH010000180.1:0-10042 GCA_039933355.1 Gemmatimonadota bacterium
GCTCGAGCTCGCCCTCGGAGCGCGCCGCCGGATCGGTAAAGCTGGTGCCGCGCACCGCCTGGAGCACGACGGCAAAGCCGCGCGCCACGTAGTGCCAGTAACCGTCGATCAACCCGGTAATGCCGTACGGGGTTCGGATGAACACCGTGGGGAATGGACCTTTGGCCTCGGCGCTCGGCAGGTAGACGAGGGTCGCGAGCCCGACGCCGTCGGCCGCGGGCATCATCTGCTTGCCAAGGCTCCGAAAGCCGTATCTGGCTTGAGACACTTTGGGGTCGTTCCAGGCGGCGATGGTGGTGAAACCCTCGAAGCCCCGCCTAACCACGACGATGTCGGCTCTCGAGTCAATCCCGGCGACGAAGTCGTTGTGAGGTCCGACGATGAGATCCATCGGGAGAAAGGCGTCACGCTTGTTCCACCGGGTGGCGTTGACGGGCTTCCCGGCCACCACGGCTTTCAGCTCACGGGTGCGCTCATAGATGGACGCGCGGTCGGGCCATCCGAGGACGTCGTGTGATTGCCAGTCCACCGCCTCGAGCCGAGCCAGCTGGGCCGGAAAGTCGCGAATCGATCCCCAAAGGAGAAATGCGGTATCGGCCGGGACCGTGCCGATGGGAGCAGAGTGAGCCGACGACCAGATGTTGGAGGCGAGGTCCTTCTTGCGGATGGAGTACGTCGGCGCCTTGGACGGTCCGGCGACCGTCAGCTCCGCCGCGCGAATCCCGTACATATATACGTCGAACCGGGCCGGCGCCCGCTGGGCCTCGGCGATGGATGTCACGGTGCTGAGAACGAGAAGTAAAGCAAAAGACCGCATTGGAGCTCCGTTGGTCCAGAGATGAGGGCGGCCGTGTCGATTTCGGCGGTCCCCGTTCGCCGTGTTGGTGAAGCTACGAGATCTTCTCACACCGAATTGGAGACCGGACCCATGAAATGCCTGATGCTGACCAAACATACCGAGACCTTCCGCCAGGAATCGGTTCCGCAGGGCCTGATGGACGCGATGGGTGAGTTCGTCGCGCAAGGATTCAAGAGCGGCGTGCTCGAGGATACGGCCGGACTCAAGGGCACGGCCGAAGCCGTCCGCGCCCGCTCGAGCGGCGGCAAGCTGCAGATGACGGACGGTCCGTTCACGGAGGCGAAGGAGATCGTCGGGGGCTACGCGCTCGTCGAGGTCAAGTCGAAGGCAGAGGCGCTCGAGGTGGCTCGGCAGTTCATTGAGCTCCACCGGGTTCACTCTGGCACTGACCTCCACGAGGAATAGCAACCAAGTAGAACGGCCGGAGTTGCGATCCGGCTTGGTGGATGGCAGACTTGGCGTTCAACCACTCTTCCCGATCAGCGGGTGGGCCGCGACCGTGGCCGGAGTGCTGGTGTCCGCGTCGATCGTGGGGGTGGTGCTGGCGAGGACCTGGGGCCCGACCCGACAAGTGCTCCGGGTGACGCCGCGAGACGCGCTCTGGAACGACTGAGGCCGACCGACGAGGACTCGAGATCATGTGGTCCGGCAGGAAGTCGCTTGGGCGAGAGCAGGTGTGGTGCTGATCAGCGCTCCCCACGAGGAGTCTGTGACCTCGACCTCACACATTTCCGTCGCCCGCCCTCGCAGCTAGCCGCGCCCCCCCGGATCCGGCAACTCATCCGCTCTCTGGCAAGTTGGCGAACCCGCTCCCGGTCGAGCGCTCTGATGCGTTCGCATAGGTCGCGGATCGTATGACTTCGAAGAAGGTTCGCACGCCCCTGATGTGCTTCCAGCAGGATCTCACGGAGGATTGGCCCGAGGTGTCGTCCCGCGCGGGAGACCCGAGTGAACTGAGGAAGGCGGGCGTAGCCCGATTCTTGACCCATGACCGCGTCGTGGATGTCGAGGAGGGTGATCTGTTCGGCCGGTTTACTCAGCGCGGCCCCGCCTCCAGGTCCCCGGCGGATCCTAACGAGCCCGGCGCGTGAAAGTTTGAGCAGGATGCGCCGCGTCGATCCTCCATCCATCTCGAGGATCAAAGCCAACATCTCGGATTGGACCGTCCCGCCCTGTGCGAGCCCCAACTCGGTCAGGACGAACACGGCCGCAGCAAATCCGATTGAAGGCATCCCGCGAAGCTAGACCGGAATTGTCACCACAGCCGCATCAAATCCGCGGCGCGCATGACGAAATAACGCAACCGGATCAGCCCGCGCCGGCCATCCTCCCGATCAGAAGCGCCAGCGCCACGCAGACCAGCCCGCCGCCGACCGTGACGAGTCGCATCGCCTTCGGCACCGTCGAGCCCCCCACCACGTGATAGGCGAGGGCGCCGAGGAACGGCACCAGCAGGATCGCCGCGACCCACGCGCCCGCAACGCCGCGAGAGACCTGGCGCCGGCCCAGATCGGTGAACGCAAGCGCCGACCACGCCGCGTAGAGCATGATCGGGAGGAGATAGCCGTAGAGGTTCATCATCATCGAGAGCGTCGACGGCAGGGCGATTTCGCTCATCAGCGGATCCGGTAGAAGGTCAGAGAGTACGCGGCCACCATCACGAGAAGGCCGCCGCCGATCGCGGCGAGCCGGACGAACCGGGAGAGATTCGGACGGCCCGCGAGGAGATACGCCGCAGCGCCGGCCACCGGGAGGAGTAACACGGCCACTCCCCACCGCGTGGCGACAGCAGGCTCCCGCTCGGCCCGGTCGGAGAGATCGAGGAACGCCATCGTCGACCACGCGCAGTAGAGCATGATCGGGAGGAGATAGTCGTAGACTCCGAACAGCAAGACGTTGAAGCGCCAGGGCGTAAAGAAGGAGAGAATGGTGCCGGGCATCAGTGGCCTCCCGCGGCGCCCGCCGCGAGCGTTGCGGCGGGTGGCGTCGGCATCACGATCCGGTCGAGGTCGATCCGATAGCCCTTGAAGGGATCGATCGGCGGCCGCACCGGTGCCCCGGCGCCGCCGGGCATCTGCGGCTGAGGCGCCGGCTTCGCGTAATTCTTCCACACCTCATCGAACTTGAGCCGCGGCCGGAAGAACGCGTTGCGGCCGGCCACCGCGGAGAAGTAGGCGGTGGGAGGGCCGACCACCGGAACCCGGACGCCGGTGCAGGGCTGGAGCAGCTCGAGCCCCCAGGGCACCGAGGTTCGATAGCGGTTGCCGCTGAAGCAATTGCCCTGACTGCCGAGCCCGCTCAGGGCCAGGTCGGCGCGACTGGACCCGACGATGACGTTGTCGCGGACCTGGTTGTCGATCGCGGGATACACGTTGCGGTCCTTGGCGGTGTAGAGATGGATGCCGTTGGCGCCGCTTCCGCTGATGTAGTTGCGGACGATCACGTTCCGGCTCCCGCCCACCACCGCGATCCCGCCCCCCGCGTTATCGAGGATCAGGTTCCCGGCGATGATGTTCTCGCGCTGGGGCGGATGGGGCTCCACGTCGAACGTGTTAGGCTCGATCCCGGCCCCCAGATTGTCGCGCCAGATCGAGTTGATGATGTAGAGCTCGCCGCCCGAGTTGGTGCCCGAGTAGCCTAACCCCAGGTTGCGCTCGCCGATCACGCTGTCGAGGATGGTCCGGCAGGGATAGCAGCCCCCGACGTAGAACCCGGCGTCCGGGGATCCGGTGCCGAGGGAGTGATCGAGCACCCCGTCGTAGGAGTCGAAGGTGTAGACGCCGTAGTCTCCATTGTTCACGGCCGAGATGTAGGACCCGCGCCATCCCTTCACACCGGTCCAGAAGAAGCCGTTCAGCGTGAAGTTCCGGGCCGTGATGTTTTCGACGGCGACCGCGTTGCCGAAGATGGTGACCCCGTTAGGCCGGATGAGCTCACCGTCGAGGATGGTCTCGTTCCGGTCGACTCCGCGAAGGGTAACGGACGGGGTCGTGATGACCACCTCCTCCTTGTACACCCCGCGGTCCACCAGGACGAGATCGCCCGGCTCGGCGGCGTCGACGGCGGCCTGAATCGTCGAGTAGCCGGCCGGGACCGTCAGGGTGCGCCCGCTTGCCGTCGCCACCGCTTCCCGGTGGCCCGGCTTGGCCGAGGGTTGATACTCGACGTCACCCACCACGACGGTGCCGACCATGCCCTTGCTGCCGTCGGCGGTGCCGTGAAAGTCGCAGTAGTAGTGGTAGACGCCGGGCTTGTCGAACTTGATGTCGACCCACTCGCCGACCCGGACCGCCACTCGCCCGCTGGTCTTCTTCGTGGACCAGGACGTGTCGACGGCGATGGCGTTGTGGATGATTCCGCCAAGATTGCGGAAGTGGACGTGACCGCCGACGGGCACCTTCATCACGGTAGGCGAGAACGTGTTGTCGACCATGGTGACGAACGTGCTGTCGGAGAGATCCTTGCCGCGCGCGCAGGCGGTAGACGACAGCAGCCCGATCGCGGCGGTGAGACGGAAGGCGGCCCTCCATGACATGGACGGCTCCTCTGTTTTGAGGGACGAGGTGAAGGTAGCGCCTGCGGAGCGATCTGCACAGCGCGGCGGGTCCGATCCGGTTCCCAAAGACGCGGGCGCGCGCCCATATTTGGCCACGCCTTCTTGACTCGGAGCTCTGAATGAAATCCACGTTGGTGCTGCTCGTCATTGGGCTCGCGAGCCTCGGCAGTCCCGGGGTCCCCGCCCCGACCTACGACCTCGTCATCAGCGGCGGCCGAGTGATGGACCCCGGGACCGGCCGAAATGAGATCCTCAACGTCGGTATTGTCGGGACGCGGATCGCGGTCCTCTCGAAAGCCCGGCTCGCAGGCAAACGAGTAATCGACGCGCGAGGGATGGTGGTGGCGCCCGGCTTCATCGACCTCCATTCCCACGTGGGGGACGACGTCGCCACCACATCGTACCTGATCCGCGACGGGATCACGACGCACCTCGAGCTCGAGATGGGCGCCTACCCGATCGCGCCGTGGTACGCCAAGCGCGCCGGACGGCATCAGCTGAACTACGGGGCCAGCGTCAGTCATCTCTACGCCCGGTACGCGGCCCAGGTCCTGGACTCGGCGTTTCTGCGGGCGGCCGGGACGGAGAACCGCGAGGCGTACTCCGCGTCGCACGATATTCCGCAGGCGGTCTATGCGCGGTTTCTCCAGAACCTTCGCGTTGGATTGGACCAAGGCGGGATCGGAATCGGAAGCGGGACGCAGTACGGGCCCGGCATCACTCGGCAGGAGATGCTCGACGTAACCCGGGCCGTCGCCCAGAGCCGGACGTGTCTCTTCACCCACATCCGTTACGGCAGCCTGGTCGAGCCGGGCAGCACGCTCGAGGCGATCCAGGAAATGATCTCGGACGCCGCCATCACGGGCGCCGCCATCCACATCGTTCACCTCAACAGCATGGCGATGTCGGCGACGCCGGCGATGCTCGGCGTGATTCACGGCGCGAGGGCACGCGGGCTCGACATCTCGACCGAGATCTATCCGTGGGACGCGTCGGTCGACCAGATCAGAAGCGTGATCTTCGAGCCCGGCTGGGAAGCGCGCTGGGGTGTCACGGCGCATGATCTGCAATCGACCGTCACGGGCCGGCGGCTCACGCGGGAGGAATTCGACGCGCTCAAGTCCGGCACCGCGCCGGACGGCGTGCTGATGCACATGAACACCGAGGCGACCCTGGTCGCTGCCCTCCGCGATTCGATCGTGATGGTGGCGAGCGACGGCGTCAGCCTGACGTCGCCTAACGACCATCCCCGGACCGCGGGCACCTTCGCGCGGCTGCTCGGGAAGTACGTCCGGGACGACCACGCGATCAGCCTGATGGACGCGATCCGGAAAGTGACCTGGCTCCCGGCCCAGCGACTGGCGCGCTTCGTTCCCGCGATGAAACGGAAGGGGCGGATCGGGGTTGGCGCCGACGCGGACATCACCGTGTTCGATCCCGCGGTCGTCGCGGAGCGGGCGCGGTATCTCGACGCGATGCAATACTCGGTCGGGATTCCCACGGTGATCGTGAACGGCACGGTCGTGGTGGACGCCGGCAAGGTGGTGGACGGCGCGTTGCCGGGCCGGCCGATCACGACGCAGTAGGGTCGCTGCTATTCGTGCGCGATGGCCTCGATTGGACGGAGACTGGCGGCGCGCCGGGCCGGATAGGTACCAAAGGCCAGTCCAACCACCGACGACGAGACGATGGCGATCACCACCGTGCTCGGCGCCAGCCGCGCATGGACCGATGCCCCGACGAACATGCGGAAGACGGCTGTGACGGCCACCGCGAGCACGAGGCCCAGCACCAATCCGATGATGGTGCCGACCCCCGCGATCGCGACCGATTCGGCCAGGAACTGAGTCCGAATGTCCGCCTCCCGGGCGCCGACGGCCTTCCGGATGCCGATCTCACGAGTGCGCTCCGTGACCGAGGCGAGGAGGACGTTCATGATCCCGATCCCGCCCACGATGAGCGAGATTCCCACCAGCGCCCCAAAGAAGAACTTCGCGAGCAGAAATATCTTCTCGACCTCGGCCAGCCGCTCGAGCCCAACCGTAACCCGGACCCGATCTTCCCATCTGGCGTAACGCCGGGCCAGCCAATCCACAGCGGCATCCCGGAGCGGCATGACCGACTCGACGCTCGGCGCCTTGAGCTCGAGTGACGGGGTGAACCGTCCGGTCGCCGGCGGGAAGAGTACCGCGGTCGCGGCCCGGAGCGGCGCGTAGACCATGAAGGTCGGGAACCGACCCTCCTCATATGGATTGCTCGCCAAGACACCGATCACTCGCCGCGGGCGGTCCTTCACTTGAATGTCCGTGCCGACGAGGGCGAGCGGATCGCTCCCGGGAGCGATCTCCCGGGCCAACGCGTAATTGACGACCACCACCGATGCGTTGTGATTCGCCTCGGGCCCCGTGAAGAACCGACCGGCGGCTAGGTCGATCTTCTCGAACTCCGGGAGCTCGGCGGTGCCGAGCTTGGCTTGAACCTGATGCGCGACGCCGCGGTAGCGAGCGACCGAGCTTCCCGAAAGCGTTATGGTCACCGCACCGACGCCTCGAATGTCCCGCCGCGCGGCGTCGGCATCGGTCATCCCGAAGACCGGATAGCCGGTCACGGCCACCCATCCGCCGCGCTGGTAGTCGATGGTCCGGGAGGTGATCGCGATGACCTGGACCGACGTCTGCTGCTCGATCTGTCCCCGAGCAAAGGCCATCATCCCATCGTTGACCGCCATGGTGGCAACGAGCGACGCGGACCCGATTATGATCCCGAGGACCGAGAGCATCGTGCGGAGCGGATGAATGCGCAGCGCATCGAATCCAATCACGATGTTTGCCATCAGGGCGATGCGGTTGATAGGGCCTCCCCCCCGTCGGCGCGATCTCTCGCCGGGTCAGTGCTACTACTTCGGTCTTCGCACGGTCGATTGCGATGCCTGCGACTACGGATCCCAGGCAAGATAGTGTCACCTGCGCTGGGGATCGGACGGGCCCGCGGTGCGGAATCCCAAGCTTTGCCATCTATTTCACGTGGCAGGTGACTCCGCCGGCCCCGGTTGGTCTCGAGCGGCATCGCCACAACGAGGAGGATGTTCATGGGGAAATCGAGGGTCTGGCTAGCGACCGGGCTGGGCATACTCGCCGGCTTGGTCGCCGAGGCGCTCCTTGGTCGTACGGCGTCGCGCGACCCATCCGCGGCGGCTCGGAGCGCGGCGACACCGGAACGCGGGACGAGCGACGCCTGCCGGTTGGATGCGGCGGGACATGACGTCCGTTTCGTCACGGTCGAGCCGGGCGTCGAGCTCGAGGTGTTGGATTGGGGTGGGACCGGTGAGACGGTCGTCTTACTCGCCGGGCTCGGGGACAACGCGCACGTGTTCGATGAGTTTGCCTGGCAGCTCAACGACCGGTTTCATGTCATCGCCATCACGCGTCGCGGTTTTGGCCGCTCGAGCCAGCCCGCGGCCGGTTATGACGTTGACACCCGAGCGCGCGACGACATCGCCGTGCTCGACCGGCTCAACATCCGCACAGCGGTGTTCATCGGGCACTCCGTCGCCGGAACGGAATTGAACCGGCTCGGCGCAGCCTATCCCGAGCGCGTCAAGAAGCTCGTGTACCTCGACGGCCTGGATCTCGGATCGGGTGGCTGGACGGCGCTCCCTCAACCGCCGTCTGCCCCGGAGTGGACCGCAGCCGACTTGCAGTCGGTGCAGCGTGCGGCCGCCGCGGATGCCCGCGACGCCGGATTCCGGAAGCCTCTCGCCGCGTTATGCAATTCGTTCCGAATGGACTCCGCGGGGAAAGTCACTGGAGCGATCACTCCCGATGAGATTTCCAGCAAGATCACCGAGGGGCTGCAGCCGGCCGAGTACGACCGGATCCGAGCTCCTGCGCTGGGCATTTTCAATCGGATCTCGCCCCAGTACCGGTTGCCCTACTACTGGCGTCTGGACGCGGCTGCGCAAGCGGACTTTGCTCGCAAGATCGAGCCGCTCGCACAGTGGATCGACGGCGCGATTCAGCGATTCCGCTCCGGCGTAAGGCACTCGCGAGTCGTCGAGCTACACGACGCCAACCACTACGTGTTCGTGGTCGACGAAGCGCTGGTCGTACGCGGGGTGCGGAGGTTCCTGCTCGAAGAATGAGCGTGCACGGGCCGGCCCGCCGGATCTCGTCTGCGTGTGCCGCTTCGACATCGCGTGGCTTCCAGGGGCTCCGACCACGGTCGCTTCAGCGCGCTTGGACATGAACCGCTGAGCGGGCGGTGGGATCATCCGGTCCTCGGTCGCTACCAAGTACCAGCTCGGCTTCGTCTTCCAGGCCGGCTCGGTGATCGCGCCGCCGCACGCAAGCAAAGGGACCCGCGCTCGATCCTCGGCCTCTTTGCTCAACTCGCCCTCCACATTACTGCAATTGGGCGGTGCGACCCTCTACCACCTTCCCCTCGCCGGCGGCGCCCACCTCGCGATGGAGTTTGATCGACGCAAGCCCGGCGGCTCTGGAACCCCGCGGATAAGAAGGAGCCAATTTATACTTCCGCGGCCGCAGACCAGACTTGCGATCGACGCGACGGCGTCGCGGCCACTTCTCGGAGAGCGCAATGACCAAACGACGTGCGGGTGCTCTGCTTCTCGTAGCGGCAGCATGTGGCTCACCTCGGGAAACGCCGGCCCCCAACCCGCCCGCCAAAACGGCCTGGACCGATCCGGCGCCGCACCAGGAGGGGTTCATCGCCGCGCGCGGCGCCCGCCTCGACTATCTCGATTGGGGCGGCTCAGGCGCGAACCTGATTCTGATCCACGGGTTAGGCGACAATCCCCACGTCTTCGACGATCTCGTGCCGGCGCTCGGCGGCAAGTTCCGGGTCGTCGCGTACGCCCGGCGAGGTCACGGCCGCTCGAGCAAGGAGGGCCCGTTCGACACAGCGACCTTAGTGGCCGATCTCACCGCCGTGATGGACAGTCTGGGCATCGGCAAGGCGCACCTGGCCGGCTGGTCGATGGGCGGGAACGAGATCACTGCGATGGCGGCGATGCACCCCGAGCGGGTCGGGCGGATCGTGTATCTCGACGCGGGCTACGACTGGGGCGATCCGGCGAACGCCGCCGCATTCAAGGACGTCCCCGTAGCCCTGGCGCCGCCTCCCGGCGCCCTCAACTCACTCGACGCGTATCGGGCCTGGCAGCTTGCCGTCTTCCTGCCGAGCCTGAGAGATCCGAGCCGAGTCGAGGCGTACATTCGCGACTTGGTGGACATCCAGCCGAACGGTGCGGTCCACCAGGTGCCGAGCGACAGCGTCTCGACCGCGCTGTACGAAGCCCTGCTCTCCAGTCACCGGGACTATACGAAGGTGAAGGTTCCAGCGCTCGCCATCTACGCGACCGTCTTCATCGATTCAACCGCCGGCGACTCCGGCCAGCGAGCTCGGGCGGCTGCCTGGGAGCAGCAGCACATGGGCCCGTTCCGCATCGCGTCCATGCAGAGGATCAAACGCGAGCTTCGCGGTGTCGAGACGATGACGGTCCCCGGGAGTCATATGGGCTTTGTGTTCGCCTCCCGGGCCGAGATCGCTTCGGCAATGAGCCGATTCCTGAGCGCCCCGGAGTAGGCCCCGCACCGAGTCGATCACTT
>JBDTOH010000181.1:0-10023 GCA_039933355.1 Gemmatimonadota bacterium
CGAACATCGCGTTAGGGTCGCGCATGATCCGGACGACGTCCCTTTCATCCATCATGTGATAGATCGCGCTGAAGCCGCCCTTGAGCTGAAGCTCGATGACGAGCTGGACGCCCGTCGCCGCCGATATCGGAAGGCCGCGGTCACGGGCGAGATCCGCGAGCGTCTTCCCGTCGTAACGCCGGTCGGAGAACAGCTCCCGGAACTGAATCCGCGAGAGATCCTCGCCGCACCAGTCGCTCCGCATCCGGTCGAGCATCTCGGTCTCGAGCCGAGCCCGCACGCCGGGATCGGCAGCCCGCGCGCGAAGGGAGTCGACCCCGCCGGCAAGCGCCCACGGCGGAAGAAGCACGCTCGAGCCGGTGCTTCCCGCGGCGTACGGATATAAGTCGTGCTTGACGTCCTGACCGCGGGCCCGGGCGGAATCGATCATCGCGAGCGTCGTCACGCTCCAGCCGAACTGGCCCGCGCCCGCCGCCTTGTGGTGATTGATCTGGACCGGAAGACCGGCCTCGGCGCCGATTCGAATCGCCTCCCGCACCGACTCGAGCAGGCCCCGCGCCTCGTCCCGCATGTGGGTGACATAGATGCCGCCGTATCGGGCGGCGACCTTGGCCAGCTCGATCACTTCCTCCGTCTTGGCGTAGTTGGCGGGCACGTAGAGCAGGCCGGTGCTCAGACCTAACGCTCCCTCGCGCATCCCCTGCTCGACCAGGAGCTTCATCCGCTCGAGCTCCTTCGGCGTCGGGGCCCGGTTCGCGAGGCCGAGCACCTTGGTCCGCGCCCAGGAGTGGCCGACGAAGAAGCCGATGTTCGGCGCGGTCCGGAGCGAGTCCATGTACGCCTTGAGCGGCCACGGCACGTCGCCGCTGTGGAGTGACGCCAGAATCGTGGTGATGCCTTGAAACGTGAAGTTCTCCGCCAGTGGCCGCTCATGGATGGTGGTCGCGATGTGAGCGTGGTTGTCAACGAAGCCGGGCGAGACGATGAGGCCGGTCGCGTCGAGCTCGAGGCGGCCGCTGCCTTTGGGCAGCCCGTCCTGTGCGATCCGGGCGATGCGATCACCCGAGATGGCGACGTCGGCGCGATAGCGGGGCCCGCCGGAGCCGTCGACGACCGTCCCGCCTCGGAAGACAACGTCGTACCTGGGGGCCGACCCGGCCCGTTGCACGGCCGCGGCCGGCGATGAGAGCAAGAGAGCGGCGAAGACGCCGCCGACGCCGCGGTACCACGCGGTGAATCGTTGAGCCATGGGTAGTCTCGCGAGTGTTGCGTCAAATGTAGCTGGAACCAGCCGCCACGTCGGACCCGTAAGTCTTTCATGGGCACCCGATGCTTCCCGTCACAACCAGACTGCGGCCTTTACCCGGGCCGTTGGTCCCTGCCATCCTTACCCATGCCGACCACCCCGCCTTGGAGCACGATGACCCGACGAGGCTTCCTTCGACCAGAATCTCTCGCCTCCCCCGGCTCCTGGGGGGGTTGACGTGGCGTCTCCCGGCGGCTCCGGCAAGAAATTCGATCGATCGATCATCGAGGGCCCAATCGCCCGCGCCGTCTGGAAGCTGGCGTGGCCGACCATGCTCCAGAACGTGATCGCCGGCCTCCAGGGCCTGGTCGACCATGCCATGGTGGGTCACTTCGTCGGCTTTACCGCCAATGCCGCGATCGGAGTTTCGTGGCAGATCTTCCTCGTGGTCATGATCTTCATCAGCTCGCTGTTCACGGGCATGGCCGTGCTGGTCGCCCGGTTCGTGGGCGCCGGTGATACCGACAAAGTAAACCGCACCGTATACCAGGCGTTTCTCACGTCCACAGTGCTCTCGTTCGGCGTCCTGGCGCCCCTCGGGTACGTGCTCGCGCCTAGTCTGCTCGAATTCGTCCACGCCACCGCTGCGGTGCGCGCCGAAGCGCTGCCGTTTCTCCGAATCATGTTCGTGTTCAGCTTCGGGATGCTCAACTTCTTCATGCTGGGCGGCGCGCTCCGAGCCGCGGGCGACGCGCGGACGCCGCTCCGATACGGTATCGCGCTCACGGTGCTCAACATCGTGCTCAACGTGATCCTGATCCGCGGGCTCGGACCAATTCCAGCGTTTGGAACGGCCGGCGCCGCCATGGGCACCACCACCGCCGGCGCCATCTTGAGCCTGGTCGCCTTTCATCGCTTGATGACGGGGAAGTGGGTCGTGGGCTTCCCCCGCGGCGGCAGTTGGAAGCCCGATTGGACCATCATCCGCGCGCTATTCCGGTTTGGTCTCCCGTCCGGACTCCAAGGCGTGGCAATGAACATCGGCGGCGTGTTGCTGCTCCGATTCCTCGGCTCGCTCGAGCAGAGCGCCGAAGCGCAGGCCGCCTACGCGGTCGGGTATACCGAGCTGTTCTCGCTCGTCACGTGGACTTCGGTCGGATTGATGGGCGCGACCTCCGCGGTGGCGGGGCAGAACCTGGGTGCGGGAAACCCTGACCGAACCGTGCAAGCGGTGCGGGTTGCCGCGCGCATCGGGCTGACGGCGGCGGCCGTTGTCGCGGTGCTCTTCCTCACCGTACCGCGCGTGCTGCTCGCGGCGTTCGGAATGACCGATCCCGGGGTGGTGGACATCGGCGTGCAACTGCTCCGGTTCTTGAGCGTGTCGGGTCTCTTCATCACCGTCGCGCTCGCCTATACCGGTGGCCTCCAGGGCACCGGCGACACCCGGAGCCCGTTTTACATCTCCCTGCTCTCCCAGCTGATTCTGCCCCTCGGCGTCTGCTTCGCGCTCCAGGCCGCCGGCCGCCTAACGCCCACCGGTATCTGGCTCGCGATCCTCCTCGGTCACATGACGCGGTGCCTTCTCAGCGTCGCCCGGTTCGAGCAGGGCCGGTGGCGCTCGATCCGGGTCACGATCGAGCCCGCGACGTGAGCCGGGCCGGGCCGACCCGCCTGCCTCTCATCCTCGCCGGCCTCGTCGCGATCGCGCTCCTGATCTCGGGCATCGCTCCCGCCGACCGCACGACGTGGTGGCTCGAGATCTTCCCGATTCTGATCGGCGCGCCGATCCTGGTCGCGACCGCGGACCGATTTCCGCTCACGCCGCTGCTCTACGGGCTGCTGGCGCTGCACGCGCTCGTGCTGATCGTTGGAGGGCACTACACCTACGCCAAGGTCCCGTTCGGGTTCTGGGCCCAGGATCTCTTCGGCTTCTCCCGCAATCACTACGACCGGCTCGGGCATTTCGTGCAGGGATTCGTGCCGGCTATCCTGGTGCGAGAGCTGCTGCTCCGAACTTCCCCGCTCCGGCCCGGCAAGTGGCTGCTCGTGCTGGTGACCGCGGTATGCCTCGCGTTCAGCGCGTGCTATGAGTTCATCGAGTGGTGGACGGCGCTTGCGGGCGGCGAGTCCGCGGAAGCTTTTCTCGGCACCCAAGGCGATGTCTGGGACACGCAGTGGGACATGTTTCTCGCTCTGATCGGCGCGGTCACCGCGCAGCTGACGCTCGGCCGAATCCATGACCGCGCCCTCACTGGGCTTCGCGTGTCGGCCGGTCCGTAGCCCGCACAATGGACGGGGTCCGGCTAGCCGAAGCCCTAAGACCAGTCACGTGAACGCCGCGGACGCGAAGCGGCAACCACGTTCTCCTCCTCCCGCGCTTACCGGCCCTCCGCCGGCGCAGCAGCCCGACCAGTCTCGAGCGGCCATTCGCGCGGCTGCTCCGATTCGAGCAGAGCCGCGCTAGCAGGTCACGTGACGGTCACGGGCTGATCCCAGCTTGGGTCCGCAACCAAGCCTGGATTCACAGATGAAACGTCATGACTTCGCGCTCCAGCTCGTCCTTGCCGCCGGAGCTGCGAGCGGCCTCACCGCCCAGAGCGAGGACTCGACCGCCCGCTGGGAACCGACCTCGCGGGGGTGCTTTCGCGGCAGACCCCAGCCATTCTGCAGGGCGTTCATGATCACCGAGTTCGGCGTCGCCCGGGAGCTCGCGCTGGGCACCGGCATGGGCGAGCACTCCGGGACTCTAGCGACCTGGGAGTTCGGCAGCATGGTGAACCTGGGGAGCCGCCATGCGATCGGCGTCGCCCTCGTCGCGCACGCATTGGACGCTTGGGGAATAGGGATCCGGCCGAGGTACCGAACGTGGCTCAGTCCAACCGTCAGCCTCGACGTCGCGGCCGGGATCCTGGTCAGGGGGAGAGCGGGATTCACCGGGCAAGTCGCGCTCGACTTCGCCGACTATGCCGCGCTGACGGCCCAGGTCCTCTCGGTAGGCGAGGACTTCGGCCAGGGTAGAAGGCGGGGCGTTAGGTTCTACCTCGGCGGACGCTTGGGATCGGTGCCGGGGGCCGTGACCGGGATCGCCGTGCCTCTGTTCGTGATCGCCGCATTCGTAATCGCCTGCGCCGGCGGAGGCTGCAACTAGATCCGCCGGAGTGAGCCGGTACGACTAGAAGGCTCTGACGGCTCGGCGCACGCCCCGCGTTCTCAGCGAGCCGGCTCCGCAGCCAAGAGTCCGCGAATCTCGGCGACCGCGTTCCGGACCCGGATGGCTCCGAACTCGCGCCCGAGCCGAGCCGTGGCCGGCCGCGGGTCGCCGGACACGCCGCGGGCATCGAGCGTACCGGTGCCCGAGGTGTCCCCGGCAGCGATCAGTGCCGGACGCACCGCTGCCGGGGAAACGGCCCAGGTCTCCGCCGTATCCCAGAGCCCGCCGTGGCCGCCGCCGATGTGGTGACGGCTCTTCGCGAGCGCCTCGATCTCCGCGGTGGACTTGGCGTAGCCGTCGCTGACGAAGTACACGTGAGCGCCGCGTCCCGCCAGCTCCGCATTCAGGCGGGACGCGAGGTCCTTGAGCGGCGCTTGATTGTTGCCGTGGTCGCCGAGCAGGAACACACGAGTGAACCCGGCCGTCACGAGCGACCGGGCGATGTCCTCGATGAACGCGGCGAAGATCTCGGGCCGCACGTTCATCGTGCCCGTAAACCGCATCAGCTGCTCGGCGTTAGGTGCGGCGGGAATGATCGGCGCCACGACGGTATGGCCGAGCGCGCGGGCGATCCGCTCGGCGTAGGCCCGAGCGCGGAGGTTGTGCTTGCCCAGGGCGAGATGGGGTCCGGACGCCTCGACGCTGCCGGAAAAGATCAGCGCCGTGGTCGTCCCCGACGCGATCGCATCCCGGAGCTCGGCCGACGTGTAGTCCTCGAGAAAGACGCTCCGCGGCGACTGGGCAGGTGCCGGCCCTGCCGCAAGGAGAGCAAGCGCGACACCAAGCAGATGAGAGCGACGCATCGGAAAGGCCTCAGGCGAGAGTTGGGCTTAGGAGTTAGAGGCCGAAGCGAGCTACGTCAACCCCGACACCCGCCGGCTAAGCCCAAGTCCTCAGAGGATCACGAGCGCCGTCTCCGCATCACCTCATGAACAGCTCGGACGCCCCAGGGCAGCGGCCAGGAGCCCGGGCAGGTACAGGACGCCCGTATCCTTCGTCCAAAACTGTTTGTACTGCAGCTCCGAGTGCGGCATCGTATGACCCTTGCAGACCGCCACGAAGATCAAGTCCTTATTGGCCATGAAATTCGCGTACGTGGCGAAATTGTAGCTGGTCGGTCCGGCCATGTGGCACGAGGCGCAGTAAGGCCCCACGATCTGACGATAGAGACCCGGCTGTTGCGACCAGCCCGCGGGGACACAATCGACTCGGGCGACGGCACCCGGCTGACCCACCGCGCCGTTGTAGAGCCCGTTGATATAGTCCGTCACGGCGGACGGAGCATCGGCGTTCATCATCACGTGATTGATCCGCCGGATTTTCTCCTGCTGGTTGGCGAGGTCGCCGGCGCTGGCAAAGGCGAGCACCGACGGATTGAGCGGGAGGAAGAACGAGCCGTCCACCCGGTTGGTCATGGCGTGTAGCGGCCGCCATGGCTGTTGCGCATTCGTTGTTCCGGAAACCGTCAGGGCAAGCAGCATCGAGACGAGCAGAGATTTCATCGCCGGCCTTCTCCATGTTTGGATGGTCTCACCGCGCGGATCCGGGGAGCCGTGCCTAGACCGCCGAGAAGATTCTTGACGAACGTGCCCCAGCCCGCCTCGAGCAACGCAGGGAATCCATGCATGAGTCGCCAATCTGTAGTGGCGTTGTCTCCGGACAGGCCGGGTCGTACGGCCGGGCTCGGGTCACCGAAGCGGGGAGCCGTCAGTGAGCCCCACCCTCGAGTCCGAGGGGCACGAACTGCCCGTCATCGATCTGACCTGCTCGGACCCGATAGACGACGATCCCGGACGGAAACGTTAGGCCCGACGACACGGTCGGTCCGATCACCGCCGCGGACTGGTAGAACCGGGTCGCCACGCCCTCGTATCTCAGCTTCTCGCGGACGTGCATGTGACCGCCGAGGGCGAGCGGATACGGCCGGCCGGCGAGGAGGGTGACGATGTCGCCCGCGTTCCAGACCGAGTGCCGGAAGCTCGTATGACCCCTGACCGTGATCACGGACGGAGCCGGCCCGCCGTCCATGATACCGTTCACGGTTTCGACCGCCGTAAAAAACGGGATGTGGTTGAACGTGACCACCGGCGTCGTCTTCGGCACGAGCTCGAGATCACGGGCGAGCCATGCGATTTGCACGCTGTCAACGTGCCCGTAGTAGCGTTGGTCGTCGATGTCCACCGTATTGAGGGCGACGAAATGAATGCCGCCGAAGTTGAACGAGTAGTAGTCGGGCCCGAGATAGTGGTGGTACATCCCGCGGGCGTAGAGGGGATGCTTCGGGCTCACCAGCGAAGACTGGCGTTCGATGCCGAAAACGTCATGGTTCCCGGGCGCGTTCCAGACCGGCACCGAGAAGCGGCCGGTCTCCCGCTTGAACAGCTCGAAGTAACTGGTGGCCTCGGCCTCGGGAACGCGGAGCGCATCGCGGATCAGGTCTCCGGTGATGAGGACGAAGGCAGGCTTCACGGAGTCGACCAGCGCGCCGAGGCGCTGGGTGCGCGCCACGCTCGCCTCGCTGATGTGGGTGTCGGACGCGTGTACAAAGGTGAATTCCGCCGGCGCAGCAGCCGGGACGAGCCCGAACCCGATCGGCCCGCCCGCGTCGGTCGCACGCCAGAATCCGTTGACCGCCCGGTAGCCATCCGGCACGGTCACGTAGGCTACTCCGAATCCCGTCGAGGCGGGAATTCGAAACGAGCCATCGGTCGCGGTCGCGACGACCTGGACTTGGTCCGATACGGCCACATTCGCGATGCCCGTCTCACCGACGTCGCGGACGCCGTTCCCGTTCTGATCAAGGAAGACGACACCGGTGAGATCGGCGGGACGAGCCGGTACGGTGGCCGGCCCGCCACCGACGAGCGGCAGAAGGACAAGGCAGGAGCGACTGAGCTCGAACCGAACGCGACTGGACATCATGGATCTCCGAGGGGGCTCTCGATCGAACATATCGATCGCCGCCCGGGTAAACCAGGGCTCGCGGCGAGGCCGGCAACGATATGGTGCGATCGCGGTACCCGTTCCATATTGCACGAGAGCCGGGCGCCGTCCACTTTCTCCAGCCGGGTCGGCTGCCGGCCCGTCCCGAGGCGGACGTTAGGCACCACCCACGACAGGTTCCCGTGACCGAGTTCACCCTCAATACGCTCACCGCCAAGCCCCTGCTCGAGTACCTCGTGGCCTGCGAAGGCGTCGATGACGACTTCGCGGGTGGCATCACCCCGGCCCGTGCGTGGCCGGCGTTTTCCCGGTTTGCGGCGATTCCGACGACATCGGACGGCGACGTGATCAGCTTTCAAGCGAGCTGGGTCGATGACCCGACCATCCCACCGGCTTACACGATGTCCTGGGCCCGGGAGCTGACCGACGACGCCTCCGGGTTCGGCCGGTCCACGCTCAGCGTCATTCTCGAGTTTCGGTATGAGGTGCCGCCCGCCGAAGCGCTCCACCCCATCAAAGTCTGGTCCACCGACTTTCCCAGCATCGAGGGTTTTTTGGCTGAGGTCGAGCGCTGTCGTGCATTCCAGTTCGCGCAGGGCAAGGAGCCGGACTTCGCGACAATCTACCGACAGGTCGACGCCGCCGAGCGAACCGACCGAGACGCATCCCTGGATCCGCCGTAATCGCCTCGCGCCCGGCCCCGCGGTACACCAAGAACTGCATCAGGCTGGCGAGGCTCGTTGCAAGCCTCGTCAGCCGCGCACAGCACGGTGCGTGAAATCCCTAATGCACAGTGACCACCAGCGGAACCCTGGCCCCAGTGAATCGATACGGACCCGCCCGGCTGTTCAATAAGGCCTGAGCCGGTGCGCTGCCGACCGCATACACCTGCACGCTCTTCATATCCCAGTTGTCGCCGTTGAGGCCGCCGGTCGCATTCGTGGTGATCTCGATGGTCTTGATCATCGCGGTCGGGATCGGCTGGCTGAGAACGACCTGAGCGGTCTCGAGGTAGTTCGCGAGCCAGATGCCGTTCTGGCTGATGTTCGGGTAGTACTGCGACGTGTTGTTCGTCAACTTGATCGTCACGTCGACATGGTCGGCGCCGCCACGCATGTCGTCCGCGCCCGTGTCGAACTCGAACAGGAGCTCGTGGGCGAGGCCGTCGTTAGGATAGACCTGCGTGACGACGTTCGGCGGAGTCATCGAGGCGTATCTGCCGTCCACGAAGTAGGTCCGCCACCGGTTGGCCGGATGCTCGACTTCGTAGTATTCGAACCCGGCCGGGTTCGGCACGAACGTGAGAGTCTTGGTCGGATAGTTCGGGTCGAAGATGTAGATCTTGACGTCGGTCTTGAAGTTCCCGAGGTCGAGCTTGTAGCGGCCGAGGTCATATCCGACGGCGAGCACCTGATGGTCATGATCGAGGCCTGCGCCCGTCCCTTTGAGCCCGAGCGGCACGGGAACGCCCCGGTCGATGAACGACATCAACTCCCTGAGCCGCTCGTTGATCCCCCAATTGAAGAACTCGGTGGTGCGCGATCCGAACGGGTTGACGCTGGTCTCTCCCCACTTATCGAGGTTCTGCATCAGCGAGGTGACCTGCCTGCCGTACAGATATTGTTGGATCGTCGTGTTGTTGGCCGGCCGGTAATCCTGGATGGGGATCTGCCGGCCCGTGTTGAAGTAGTCGAGCACGGCGTACGACATACCACCGCAGAGCCCGCTCGTCACCATGCCGATCGGCGGACCGATGAAGCTGTTCTTGAACGTGTTGATGAATCGGAAACCGTGCATCATCGGATCGAACGTGGTCCGCTTCGCCGTCGTCACGGGGACCGGAGGTGGGGGCGTGACGGTCAGCTGCACCTTGGGAAACGCGGTCGCCGCTGTGGAGATGGCGTTAGGCCCGACACTTCCCGGTGCTCCGGCCGGCCCGGGATCATAGTAGCTACCGACCAGCCACGTCTGAAGCCCGGTGGGAGCGCCCGTTACCGTGTAGGACGTCGTGCTGACCTTCACGCCACCGTTGCTCGAGCCGGGTCCCAGCACCACATAGTAGGAGACGCCGCCGACCGCCTGCCACGTGAGCTGAACCTGCCCGTTGCCAACCTGTCTGGCCTGGAAGACGGACGGGTTGACGGCGGGCGGCGGGCTGAACGGAACCTCGGTATAGGCGTCGCGGCCATTGGGATAGATCGCGTCCACCATATAGGTGTAGGTCACTCCCGGACGAAGGCCGACGTCCACCCAGCTCACAGCAGTGGCGGCGAGGGTTGCCTGTTGGGTCGGTACGTTCGGTTCCTTGCGGGCGAGAACGTACGAAGCGACTCCCGGCACCGCTTGCCACCTAACAGTAGCGCTCGCGGGGGTACCGGTGACCGAGACGCCGGTGGGAGCTGGGGGCGGCGCGAACTTGGTCGCGATCGCTCCGCGCCCGCTCGTCGCGACCGGCGCCGCCAAGGTTGCCCCTCCATTGATGACCGCGGACGGCGGTGCCGCCGGCGGCGCCGCTACGGGAGCGGCAACCGCTACCGGCGTGAGCGTTGCCCCCGCGATTGCCTTGCCTCGGACCGGCGCGGCCGGTGCCGGGAATTGGACCGGTGCGCTCGCACCCTCGGAG
>JBDTOH010000182.1:0-10016 GCA_039933355.1 Gemmatimonadota bacterium
GCCCAGACACCACGACGGAGCAGCAGCATCCGGCCGCGCTCGAAGCCCCGGAGAAGACGGAGCCGTCGGTCGACGGCAAGATTCCTAGGGGTCCGGCCGAAGCGCAGAACTGCGGTCAGGAAGAGCAGGCGGAGGAAGCCGAGAAACTGGCGCCGGACCCGCTCGGGCCGATCGGCGAGGGCGCGGTCGACGGTCGCTTCGAGACGAGCCCAGACCGCGGGACTCGCCCCACGCAACTCCGGAACGAAGGCCTCGGCGAACGGTCGGAAGGCGGGCTGACGACTGACGCGATTCAGGGGGGACACGCGCGAAATTAACCCCCGGCCGGAGGCGGTCGGAAGGCGCACGAGGTCCCGGAAGGCGTCCTGGTTGACCTAGTCGGAAGCCGTCCCTAAGCTTTGAAAGCCTCTCCTGGAGCACCACATGGCCACCTCGGTCCTGGAACGCCCGGCGACCGGTGTACGGTCCGGACAGCCGAGCCTCGCGCGGACCATCGCACTCGAGTGGACGGTCCCGGTCGTTCTGTTCGCGTCGACGGCGATCATCATCGGTCTTCACTGGGACATCGCGTGGCACCGCTCGATCGGGCGCGACACGTTCTGGAGTCCTCCTCACATCATGGAGCAGGTGGCCGCGGCCATGGCCGGCCTCTTCTGCGGGTGGCGGGTGATCTACACCTCGTTCCTGGGAACCGACGCCGACCGCTCGAACGCGGTCCGGTTCTGGCGCTATTTCTACGGACCGTTAGGCGGTTGGGTGTGCATCTGGGGTACGATCGCGATGATCACGTCGGCGCCGTTCGACAATTGGTGGCACGCCGCGTACGGGCTCGACGTGAAGATCCTCACCCCGCCGCACGTGTTCCTCCTGCTCGGCATGGTGACGGTACAGCTCGGCGCGATGCTGATGATGCTGTCCGAGCAGAACCGGGCTCCGGCCGCCTCCGCCCGGCATGGGGTGATGTTCGCGGCGTCGATGGGCCTCATTGTGCTGATGGTGGCCACGATGGTCTACGCCGAGACCGGACTTCCCAACATGCAGCACGCGCCCAAGTTCTATACGATCTCGGCGGGGATCTTCACGCTCTTTCTGGTCGCGGTGGCCCGCGCGGGGAAAATCCGGTGGTCGGCGACGGTCGCGGCGATCACCTACATGGCAATCATGATCGTCATGAACTGGGTGCTCGCCTTGGTGCCCGCGACGCCGAAGCTCGCTCCGATTTACAACCCGGTGACCCACCTGGTCGCGCCCGGTTTCCCGATCATCCTGGTGCTCCCCGCGATCGTCATCGATGTTTTCGCTGGGCGGGACCGGAAGTGGAGCGACTGGGCCATCGCGCCGGCCGTCGGCTTCTCCTTCGTGGTACTGCTGGTGTCGATCCAGTGGCCCCTTTCCACGTTTCTGCTGACCCTCGACCAGCCCAACTATCTGTTTGGTGTCGGCTCCTGGGACTACAGCTCGAGGCTCGGCCCGTGGACCAAGATGTTCTTCGACGTTCCCGGCCTCCACTACGCCGGCGGCGCGATGCACGGGAGCATCGATGTCGGCGCGATGGTCAAGGGCATGGGCCTCGCTATGGTGGTCGGCGCAATCTCTGCGCGATTCGGGCTGTGGTGGGGAACCTGGATGCGGATGGTGCGGCGATAAGCTGGACGGGGTCGCTGCCGAAGCTTTCCGGCTGCCGCTCGGGCAGCCGAACCAGATTGGTCGTGATGCAAGAGTGACAATGCCTCGCCGTCTTCCGCTCGTTACCGCGCTCACCGCCGTCACGATACTCTGCTCGGGACACGTGGGAAGCCCCGATACCTGGTTCGAGGGCACCGCGGGCCCGTATCCTATCCGAGTCGTCGTGCGATTGCCGGGCGTCGTCCCCGGCCTCGGTCAGATCGACGTCACAGTTCCCCCCGACGGGATCGAGAAAGTCACCGCCCAGCCGGTGATGTTCGACGCCGGGAAGGAGGGCGCGCCGCCGCCCGACGAAGCCAAGCCGATACCGGGGAAGCCCGGGATGTATCACGCGCAGCTCTGGTTCATGACGGTGGGCTCCTTCAGCGTGAACATCGAGGTCACGGGCGCGAAAGGACACGGGACCGCGATCGTGCCGGTCGCGGCGGTGGCCGTTAGGCAGATCGGCCTCTATCCCTGGCTCGGCAAGATTCTGGGGGTCCTGGGGTTGCTGCTCTTCGTCGGCGCCGTGACGATCATCCGAGCCGCCGCCACCGACAGCGTCGTTGCGCCGGGAGAGCGCCTCGACGGCAAGCGAGCCCGGAAAGGCATGATCGCAACGGTCGCCGGGGCCGGTCTCTTGGTGTTCGGCCTCTGGGGCGGCCGGTCGTGGTGGCTCGCGGTCGAGAGAAACTACCGGAACGAGATGTACCGGCCGTTCCAGGCGGCCGCCTCCGTGGGCGCGGACCGGCAGCTCGAGTTCGCCATCACCGACTCGGCATGGACCAGCCGGAGGGCGACCAATCTGTGGGAGCGATTCTCGATGAGCCCGCTGCTTCCCGATCACGGCAAGCTCATGCACCTGTTCATGGTGCGGGCCGACGACCAGGGAGCCTTCGCGCACCTCCACCCGATCTCGGTCGACTCGTCCCGGTTTCGGGCCGCCGTCGGAAACCTCCCGGGGGGGAAGTACCGGGTCTATGCGGACGTCGTACACGAAACCGGATTTCCGCAGACGATGGTCGCCACGGTGGACGTGCCGCCCGGCGAGTTGGCTCGCTTCGGAGATCCCGACGACGCCGTCTTCGTGGGTGAGCCCGGCGATACCGTCTTTCGCTATCCGGATGGGAGCACGCTGACGTGGGAGGCCAAGCCGCCGAAGCTGGCCGTCGACACCGACGCCGGGCTCACTTTCGTGTTTCGGACGCCCGACGGCGCCGTCGCGCCGCTCGAGCCCTATCTCGGCATGGTCGGGCACGCCGTCGTCGAGCGGAACGACGGATCGGTCTACGTCCATCTCCACCCGGGCGGAACGACCTCGATGGCGGCGCAGCAGGCGTTAGGCTCCCGCCAGCGAACCGATACCGTGCCGGGCATGCTGGCCGCCCGGATTGCGGCCGATTCTTCGGCGCACATGGGGCCGCACACCTTTGCTGGGCGCTTCTCCTTCCCCTATGCGTTTCCCAAAGCGGGCACCTATCGGGTCTGGGTTCAGGTGCGACACGGCGGCGTAATCCTCACGGCACCGTTCAGGGTGGACGTCGAATGATCCGGCCCGGCGGGCCGGCGCTGCTCGTCGCGCTGGGGCTCGCGGCGTGCGGCGCCACCGAACCCACCGGTGACCCTCGGCTTTCGTTCTTCAATCAAGCGGTGTTCGGGTTCCCGACCCGGGCGACGACGGTAGAGGATGGCGGCGATCGGATCGTCGAGGTCAAAGGGATCATCGTAACGCCGAGCGTGCTGCAGCAGATCACCGGCGCGCTCACGATCGAGGGGCCGCATCAGCTCCGGCTCGACGTCATCGGTACCCGACTCGCCGACGGCGGCGACGTCGAGACCCGGTTCTTCTATATCGGGACGATCTCCAACCTGGGACGGGGGGACTATTCCCTCGCGGTGTATCACATCAGGGTGAACAGGCTCGCGGCTGATTCGACGCTGATGTTTACCGGGACGATTTCTGGGAATTGAGGGGGCTGCCTGGGTGCAGAGGGCTGGCCGCTGCGGAAGTCGTCACAGGTTCGATCGATAGGCAGCCATCTATCCGCCGGTTGGCACAGATTACGACTTCTTCCGAAGCCTTCGCACGACTCACGATGAGCAGCTCACCATCAGGTCTCGCGCCCAGGGCGGCGGGGGCTCTGCATAACGTTCCATCCCGGGGTGCTCCTCGAATGGATTGCGCAACAAGAATCTGAGGCGCTCGATCTCGCTTGGGTCCTTTTCCTGAGCGCGCTCGATTGCAACCTGGGCCAAATAGTTCCGGAGCACGTATTTCGGATTCGCCCGTGCCATCGCCGCGGCCCGCTCGACGTCGACACTGTTTTCAGCTCGGAGCCGGGCGATATATTCGCCGACCCACTGGTCGAGCGCGCCACCGACAACCAGCGCCCGCAGCGCTTCGGGCGGCTCTCCCGATTCGGTGGAGACCGCGCCGAGGGCCCGGAAGGTTTGAGTGTAGTCGGCCTGAGTCGCCGCGAGCAGATCGAGCAGCCTACGGATCAGCTCGGAATCCCCGGCGTGCGCGGTCGTGAGGCCGAGCTTTGCGCGCATCGCCCGACTGTAGGCTTCGCTCAGGATGACGGGATAGTTGCCGAGGGCTTCGTTGGCTTCGTCTTCCGTGATGAGATCGAGCAGCGCCTCCGCGAAGCGAGCCAGATTCCACCGGCCGACCGCGGGCTGCCGGTCGAACATGTAGCGGCCGTCCTGATCGGTGTGGTTGCAGATGAAGCCCGGATCGTACCGGTCGAGGAACCCAAAAGGCCCGTAGTCGAGCGTTAGGCCGAGCACGGACATGTTGTCGGTGTTCATGACGCCGTGGGCGAATCCGACCGCCATCCACTGGGCGATCAACCGCGCTGTCCGCCCCACGACCTCCTCGAGCAGCCGGCGATACCGGTCCGCCTCGACGCCGAGCGCGGGATAGTGGAGAGCAATCACGTAGTCGGCGAGGTCGCGCACGCGGGCGACCTGCCCGCGAGAGGCAAACAGCTCGAACGTCCCGAACCTGACATGACTCGGCGCGAGGCGGATCAACGTCGCCGCCGTTTCCGGTACCTCGCGATAGACGACATCGTCGCTGCCCGTGATCGCGAGCGCGCGAGTCGTGGGAATGCCGAGCCCGTCCATCGCTTCGGAACAGAGATACTCGCGAACCGCCGACCGGAGCACGGAGCGTCCGTCCCCCATTCGGGAGAAACGGGTCGGGCCCGCGCCTTTGAGCTGCAGGTCCCAGCGCTCACCCCGCCCGTTCACCACTTCGCCGAGCAGAATCGCCCGGCCGTCGCCGAGCTGGGGGACCCAAACCCCGAACTGATGGCCTGCATAGATCGCCGCGACGGGCTCAGCTCCGGGAAGCCGGAGCGCGCCGGAGAGGTATCGCGCGGCATCAGGGCCACGGTGCGAGTCGGGGTCGAGATCGAGAAGGGCCGCCGCATCGGGATTCCAGGCGATCAGATAGGGATCGGTCAGCGGTGTAGGATCCACGACCTCATAGAAGACCGGGTGGAGGCGGGCGTAGGAATTGTCGAAGTGGAGGCCGGTGAGCGGAGGCATAGTGGAAAAAGGCGGCAGGGCGGCAGGGCGGCAAGACCGGGGGATAAGACGGTAGGACCGGAAGAAGCGCGGCTTCGCGCGGACAAGGTCGCCGAGGGCCGCGAGCTCAACGGCGTCGAAGTTGTCTTCCCGTCTTCCCGTCTTCCCGCCGTCGGAAACTGTTGAGAGTCCGATCCGTATGGGCTGCCGCTCGTTACCGTCGATACAAGGAGGGTGGATGGGGTTTCGTCGTGAGGGCGCCACGATCGTGGCGGTGGTCTGCTCTATTCTGGTTCTACCGCTGGCGGCGCAGGCGCCGATTGCGATCACCCATGTCACGGTGCTCGACATGACCGGGGCGCTGGCGCGGGCGGATCAGACGGTGATCGTTCGAGGGAATCGGATCGAGGCGGTTGGGAAGGCGAGCGCGATCAAAGCTCCGTCGGGCGCAACGCTCGTCGATGGCCGCGGTAAGTATTTGATCCCCGGACTTTGGGACATGCACGTTCATCTCACCGTCCCCGGCGGCGAGACGCTGTTATCGGTGTATGTCGCAAATGGGGTGACCGGCGTCCGCGACATGAACGACAGCTTCCCGGCCGTAGTAAATTGGCGGCGACGGATAGCGGATGGCAGCCTCATCGGGCCGCGAATCGTCGCGTCGGGGCCGTATCTCGAGGGCGGTTGGGTGCCGATCCCGCACATCGTCGTGAAGACGCCGGAGCAGGGACGTGCCGGCGTCGATTCTCTTGCCAAGCTCGGCGTCGACTTCGTCAAGATTCACAACCGGCTCTCGCGAGCGACCTACTTTGCGATCGCAGAGGAGGTCAAGAAGCGCGGATGGGTGTTCGCGGGCCACCTGCCCGATTCGGTCACGTTCGTGGAAGCCGCCGACGCCGGACAGCGGAGCCTCGAGCATCTGTTCGGAATCCCGAGCGTTTGCGCTCCCGAGGAAGTCGCCGCTCTCAAGCCGGCGCATCCGATTCAATCGTTCCTCGGCGCCTGTGCCGAGTCCGACCCGACGCCAGGATTCCGCCACCTGGCCCAGGTCGGAACTTGGGTCGTCCCGACGCTGGTCGTGAACTATCCGGTCGCGATCTTGCCCGATAGCGTGCTGGGATCGGACTCGATCCTCAAGTACAAGTCCGCGGCTTTAGCAAAGCTCGAGCGCCTGATGATGACGATGCCGAAGAACGTTCCACCGGCGGCCGGTGCGGTCGGCCGGAGAATCTTTGCCAAGCGGGTCGAGCTGATCGGCGTGCTGCATCGCAACGGGGTCCGGCTGATGACCGGCACCGACGCCCCAGGCAAGAACGCCTTTCCCGGCTTCAGCCTCCACGACGAGCTCGCGTATTTCGTGCAGGGCGGCATGACTCCCATGGACGCGCTTCGGAGCGCTACCTACGAGCCGGCCCGATACCTCAGCGCCCTCGACTCGCTGGGCACTGTGGAACCGGGCAAGGTGGCCGATCTGGTCCTCCTCGACGCTGATCCCGAGGCCGACATCAAGAACACCCGGCGGATCGCAGCGGTGTTCACTCGGGGCCGGCTCATCGGTCGCGAGGCGCGGGCAGCTCTGCTCGAGAGGGCCGAGGCGGCGGCCAAGGCTCCTTAGGTGGCGATGTTGACAATAGAACGAACGATCGTTCTATTTTCTATAGTGAAAGGACCAACTACCAAGTCCCGCATCTTGGACCGAGCCATTCCGATCGCCGCCCGCGAGGGGCTCGATGGGCTGACGATCGGAAGCCTCGCCGCCGCGCTCGAGCTGTCGAAGAGCGGGCTGTTCGCTCACTTCCGCTCCAAAGAGGACTTGAAGCTCTCGGTCCTCCATGCGGCCGCCCGCCGGTTCGCCGAAACGGTGGCCCGTCCGGTCCTGTCCGCTTCAGCCGGGTTGCCCCGGCTTCGCGCGCTCTTCACCTATTGGATCCGGTGGGCCCTCCCGCCGGTCTCGCCTAACGGCTGCATCTTCCTGGCGGCCGCGCTCGAGGTGGACGATCGGCCCGGTCCGGTCCGCGACTACCTCAAGCGCATTCACACCGACTGGTTCGCTGCGATCGCGTCGTACGTCGTCGAGGCGCAGAATCGCGGCGAGCTCCGAGCGGACCTCGATCCAGCTCAGTTCGCTTTCGACCTGTTCGGCATCGTGACCAGTTGGCACCACCGGAGCCGCCTGCTCGACGACCCCCGCGCCACGACCTTCGCCCAGCGAGCGTTTGAGCGCCTGCTCTCGGGCGCACTACCCCAACTCCAAACTCCGTCTTCCGCCCCATGACCATCCGTTCCTTGACCACGACCTGGGAAGACCCGATGCCCGGGGCCCGCGCGGCGCAGGAGCTCGCGGGAGTCGATTTTCTCCGCAAGCTCGCCGCCGGGGATTTCTCGCCGGCGCCGTTCGCCCGGCTGTTAGGCGCGACCATCGAGTCGGTCGAGCCGGGGCGGGTGACGTTCGCGATGGTGCCGGGCGAGCAGCACTACAATCCGATCGGCGTGGTTCACGGCGGTCTGCTCGCCACCCTGCTCGACTCGGCAATGGGCTGCGCCGTTCAGAGCAAGCTGCCGGCCGGCTCGACGTGGACCACGGTCGAGCTTCACACGAACTTTGTGCGACCGGTGGTGATGACCACCGGTAAGATCGTGGCGGAGGGGACTGTGCTCCACGCCGGCAGCCGAGTCTCGACCGCTGAAGGACGGATCGTAGACGGGTCGGGAAAGCTCTACGCTCATGCCACGACCACCTGTCTCGTCTTTCCCGCCAGACCTTCCTAACGGTCGAGGTATTCCTGGTAGGTGAGCTGGAGCAGCGCCTTCCCGAGGGTGACGGCGGCGGTGTCGGGGTGACCCGCGGTAAATACGAGGCGGCCGGCGCGGTGATCGAAGACGAGCTGGCTCTCGTCCCGTACCAGGCCAAAGCCTTCGTCGAAGCCCCAGTAGGCATATCGGCGCCGGTCCGGTCCCAGCAGCGAGTGACTCCACCGATAGCGGTCCGCGCCGCCGAGGCGGAGGAGTCCGAGCACGGTGGGGGCGATGTCGAGCTGGGAGCCCACATCGTGCGCGACCGAATCGCGGACGGCAAGCGCCCCGCCGAGCCAGAGCATCGGAATCCTCGACGAGCCGTCGGGACTCCGGTGGTACGCGGCCGAGTCGAGGGGAAGGACCCGGCGTCCGTGATCCGCGACGATGATGACGAGTGTGTTCTCCCACCACGATGTGCCGCGGGCGCGGCGGACTAGATCAGCGATGACCTGGTCGGTGTACGCCATCGAGCTCAGGTATTGGCTTTGCCAGTCGGAGCCGGGGAATCGGTGGGTCATCGGCACGTCGAACGGCTCGTGGCTGCTCAACGTGAGCCAGACGGCGAAGAAGGGAGATTGGGCCCGGGCCAGATCGAGGAGAAGCCGGTCGGCGACGGGGCCGTCGTGGACTCCCCACTTCGAGGTCCAGCCGGCCCGGGGAAAATCCGCCCTGCCGACCAGCGTATCGAATCGCTGATTGACGAGATACGCTCTCAAGCCGGCGAACTCCAGCTCGCCGCCGTAGTAGAAGGCGGTCCGATAGCCGGCGCCCTCGAGGTCGCGGCTCAGTGAGGGGAGTCCTCTCGTCTTGTCCGGGACCATGAGGATCGATGAGCGCGGGATTCCTGGAAAGCCGCTCAGGATCGCCGCGATTCCCTTGTCCGTCCGATCGCCGGCCGCATAGAACCGATCGAACAGAATGCCGTCACGGCTCAGGGAGTCGAGCCCGGGCGTCACGCCCGCCACCCCGCCGAGCCGTTCCACCGCGCGCGCGCTTCCGCTCTCCCAGACCACGAGGAGAATGTTGGGACGCGAGGTCCGCAGGAGACCGTTAGGCGCAGGCGGCGCGGAAGGCCGGGCTCGCGACACGACCTCGCTTGCGGTCGAGTCGGGCATGACCCGGAACGGATTCGAGCGGTCGTAGAGACCGCGGTAAATCGAGTCGGCAAATCCCCAGAGCGCGTTCCCCGCCGCCGCGTTCGCGAACGGCCGGCCCGAGAAGTAGGCGCTGGCCGTGTTGACGGGGATCAACTGAATGCCGCCGCGGGCGGGGATCACGAGCAGAGCCAGCACGCCGAAGAGCGGGATCATCGCGATCGGGTTGACCGGTTCGAGCCGCGCGAGGTAACGGTCGATCACGCGGCGGATCGCCCACCAGCCGAAGGCGATCAGCGCGAGCGCGACCGCAATCAGAAGGAGCACGGGGCTCGCCCCCGCCGACGCCAACGCCTCGCGCGGGGTCTTGAGGTAGACGAGCAGGGCGCCGTCGATCCGGCGGTCCAAACGCGTGAACGTCTCGAGGTCGGTGGCAATCAGAAACGACGCCGGCACGAGCACCGCATAGAGCCACACCTTGATCGGCGAGCGCGCGAAGCGGGTGAACGGGCGGATCGTGGAGAGCATGAGAAGCACAACGGGAACCGCGGTCAGATAAGCCGATCCGGAAGCGTCGAGCCGAAACCCATGCAGGAAAGTCCCGAACACCTCACCGAGCGACAGCGAGCGCGTCTCGGCGGCGTGAAACGCGAGGAACATGGCCCGCGCAAGCCAGAAATAGACGAGCCAGAAGAGGAAGATCGCGATCGAGATGCGGAGCCGGGTTCGCACCGGGGGAAAAAAGGCGGCAGGGCGGCAGAGCGGCAAGGCGGCAGGTTGCTCCAAGGCTCGGCCAGGATCGCGTGTGGAATGAATCACGGGCGGTGCTCACGGCTTTCTACAGCGCCCCGCGATTCCATCGGGCCCAGCTAACTTGCCGCCTTGCCGCCTTGCCGCCTTGCCGCCTTGCCGCCTTGCCGCCTTGCC
>JBDTOH010000183.1:0-10010 GCA_039933355.1 Gemmatimonadota bacterium
GTCGCAGCGGGAACGCAACAGTTGATGCACGGGCGGAACACGACTCAAATCCGTATACCTTAAACGGTTGCGTGCGGCCGGGCAGCCTCACCTCAGGAGTCGATCGGGGCCATGAGTCCCAGGCAGCCCAGGTGATGGCTGGGTGCAACAGTGTGGCAAACCCGCCCTCTCGGTCCGCAAGTCGTGGTTGCCCTGCGGGTCGAGGAATGGCACGATTCTTACTGTTGTATCGCGGCAACAATTGAACGTAAATATCAAAGCAACTTTGGGTTAACTGCACTGATGAGTCGTTTCGCTTCCGTTGGTTTGCTTGCGCTGACGGTACTGTTTGGAGTGGAGCTCGCTACCCGACTCGAGGACTGGGTCCGCTTCGGCGACAGCTTTCTCTCGCGCTATAGCTCGCAAGGGGATCTTGCGGTTCGAGCGCCGGACGGGGCGCATGGGCGGCGGAACGCCCAATTCGAGAAATGGACGATGAACAATCTCGGGTTTCGGGGGCCGCCGGCCGATTCGGCCAAGGCGCCTGGTGGCATCCGGGTCATCTTGTCCGGAGCGTCGGAAGCCTTTGGGCTCTACGAATCGCCAGGCGGCGAGCTGGCCCGCCAGTTAGAGGACTCGCTGCGCGAGCGGCGCTCTGGGGCCGGCTGCCCGATCGAGGTGTGGAACGCCGCTTTCGCCGGGATGTCTCTGCCGACGATCGCGCAGGACATTCGGCTCCGGCTGCGGCGGTTCGATCCGGATCTCATCGTACTCTATCCGACGCCGGCGTTCTATCTCGATCACTCAATTCCGTTTGCCACAACGCCGGACTCGACCGTCCGCGGCGATGAAACGCCCTCGTTGGCGCTCGCGCTCCTTCCGCGGTCGTGGGAGCGACTTCGGGCCGAGGGGAAGGAGCTCGTTCCGAAGTTCTTTGCGACGTGGCTGCGCGAATGGAGAGTCCAACACGCCGAGCAGACTCGAGGTGAGGGTTGGCGTTACTACAAGCTGCCGCCCGATCGTGTGGACTTGTTCGAGGTCCAGGTCCGGGACGTGGTTGCCGCCGTCCGGGAGATCGGCGCGCAGGTGATCCTGGCGACTCACGGCAACGCTTTCGGTTTTGGAACCGGGCGGCCGGTTGACCCGGCGCTCTTGATTGCTTGGGAACGGTTCCATCCCCGCGCAACGAGCGATGTGCTCATCGCGTTCGATTCGGCGGCGCGTGCGCGCGTATACAGGATTGCGGGTGATAGCCTTCCAGTCTCCGATGCGGCCCTTCGTTTGGCGCAATCGCCCCAGGTGCCGTTCCAGGATTACGCTCACTTCAATGATCATGGCGCTGCTGTCGCCGCCGGCGCCATCGCCGAGACGGTCGCCAAAGCGCTCGGGGGCCGACTAGAATGCCACTGAGGAAATTACGTCCGTTACCGCTCTGGGTGGTCGCGGATTCGTCGGCTCCAAATTCCAGACGAGGCACGCGTCTCGTCGTCCCAGCCACCCGGGTCTCGATCGCATGACAGCAACCGCAGTCGCCGCAACCACGCGGATGAACATCGTGATCGGCGGTCACGTCGATCACGGCAAGAGCACGATCATCGGGCGACTTCTCGCCGACACCGGCTCATTGCCGGAGGGCAAGCTCGAGCAGGTCCGCGCGCTCTGTGAGCGCACCGCGAAGCCGTTCGAGTACGCCTTCCTCCTCGATGCTCTGAAGGACGAACAGTCGCAGGGCATTACGATCGATGCCGCGAGAGTGTTCTTCAAGACGGCGCAGCGGCACTACATCATCATCGACGCGCCGGGCCACATCGAGTTCCTCAAGAATCTCGTCACCGGCGCCGCGCGGGCCGAGGCGGCCCTGCTGGTCATCGATGCGAAAGAAGGCGTGCAGGAGAACTCCAGGCGTCACGGCTACATGATGTCGATGCTGGGCATCCGACAGTTGGTGGTGCTCGTCAACAAGATGGACCTGGTCGGATATGCTCGCGAGGACTTTGAATCGATCGTGACCGAGTATGGCGAATTCCTGACCAAGATCGGCGTGCATCCGGCCTGCTTCATTCCGGTGGCAGGCCGGGAGGGCGACAACATCGCCTCTTCGTCTCCCGCCATGCCCTGGTACGACGGACCGACCGTGCTCGAAGCTCTCGACCAATTCGTCGAAGAACCTCCCGCGATTCACAAACCGTTCCGGATGCCGGTGCAGGACGTCTATAAGTTCACCGCCCAGGGCGACGAGCGCCGAATCGTGTCGGGCACGATCGACACCGGCGAGCTACACGCAGGCGATGAGGTCGTCTTCTATCCCTCGGGCAAGCGCAGCCGGGTCAAGACAATCGAAGCGTTCAATCGGCCGCCGCAGGACAAAGTCGGCGCGGAGGAGGCCGTCGGATTCACGCTCGCCGAGCAGATCTACGTCGTCCGCGGCGAGTTGGCGACTCGTGGGGACCAGCCGAAGCCCGAGGTGTCGACTCGGCTTCGGGTGAGTCTCTTCTGGCTCGGACGGGAGCCGCTGGTTAAGAAGAAGGAATATTTCCTGAAGCTGGGATCGGCCCGGGTGCCGGCCCGGCTCGAAGAGATCATTCGAGTCGTCGACGCCTCCAATTTGTCGGTCAGCGAATCGAAAGACCGGGTCGAACGCCATGACGTGGCCGAGTGCGTGCTCAAAGTCGGACGAGCGGTCGCGTGCGACTTGGCCGATGCGATCGCCGCTACGAGTCGCTTCGTGATCGTGGACGACTATGAGATCCGAGGCGGTGGCATCGTCCGGGAGGCGCTCGCAGACCAGCAGAGCTGGGTCCGTGAGAAGGTCATGCTGCGCAACTCGAAGTGGGAGCCCAGCATCATCGTGTCCGAGCGCCGGGCGGAGAAGTACAGCCAAAAGGCCTCGCTCGTCCTCATCACAGGGTCGGCCGAAAGCGATCGAAAGTCCCTCGGGAAAGACCTCGAAGCGCGGCTGTTCGAGGATGGGCGAGTGGTCTACTTCCTCGGCATTGCCAACGTGCTCTATGGTGTCGACGCCGATATCGATCGCGGCCAGGATCATCGCCAGGAGCACCTCCGCCGCCTCGGCGAAGTCGCCAACATTCTTCTCGACGCCGGCGCGATCCTGATCGTCACGGCGGCCGAGCTGAGCCAGAACGACCTCGAGCTGATCAAGACTGCGGTTGACCCTGATCGAATCGAGCTGGTGTGGGTTGGGGATCAGGTAACCACGGATGTCGCCTACGATCTCCGCCTCGGCGACGACGAGGCTGTCCACGACGGAGTGGAGCGAGTCAAGCGGTTGCTCCAGGATAAAGGCGTGCTGTTTCGCCCATGGTGACCGCTCCCAGGGAGTCGCCGCCCGTGGTCTCGCCGGATGCGCTCGTTCGTATTGCAGGCCTCGCGGTGGAGGCGGGCGCTGCGGCGATGGCCTATTACGGCACCTCGGTCGGCGTCGATTTGAAAGCGGATCGTTCGCCGGTCACGGCGGCGGATCGGGCGGCGCACCGAGTGATTGTCGATGCCCTCGGAACGTGGGATCCGGGCACGCCTGTCATTTCCGAAGAAGGCGAGATTCCGAACCGGGATGTTCGAGCGGGCTGGACCCGGTTCTGGCTCGTCGATCCTCTGGATGGCACCAAGGAATTCATCCACCAAAACGGCGAGTTCACGGTGAACATCGCTCTGATCGAGGCTGGCGTCCCTGTACTGGGGGTGGTCTACGCTCCGGCGCTGGATCTTCTCTACTACGCGGGAGCGGGGCTCGGCGCCTGGAAGCGCGTCGCCGGAGCAGGGCCCCGACGGATCACCTCACGGCCGCCGTTGCCCGGCCATGGGCTTCGGGTCGCGGAGAGTCGGTCGCATCCGTCGCCGGAGCTCGAGGCGTATCTCGCGGGCCTCAACGTCCGAGAGCGGGTACCGGCCGGCAGCTCGCTCAAGTTTTGCTGGGTTGCCGAGGGGAAGGCCGATATCTATCCCCGGCTGGGTCCGACGATGGAATGGGACGTGGCGGCGGGGGACTGCATCTTCCGCAACTCAGGGGTCGATCGCCCCCGACGCTCATCGCTTCGATATAATCAGCCTGAGCTCCGGAACCCGGGCTTCGTGCTTGGGCTCGACGACGTCGGACCTGCTGCTGAGAGCACGCCGACCGGGCGGGTGATCTGGTTCACAGGGTTATCGGGGTCTGGGAAGAGCACGATCGCGCGCGAAGTCGTGGCGGCGCTCGAGTCTCGAGGCACATCGGTCGAATATCTGGACGGCGATGCCATCCGCGAGGTGTTTCCCGCGACGGGATTCGATCGAGCGGCGCGGGACGCGCACATTCGAAGAGTCGGGTTCCTGGCGAGCCGGCTGGAGCGCCATGGGGTGACCGTTGTCGCATCCCTCGTGTCGCCCTACGAAGCGTCTCGCCGATTTGTCCGCGACCTGTGCGGGCGATTTACCGAGGTCTATGTGGCGACGCCGCTCGAGGAATGCGAGCGGCGCGACATCAAGGGATTGTACGCCAAGGCGCGCCGCGGCGAGATCAAACAGTTCACCGGGATCGACGACCCGTACGAGATACCGGTTCGACCGGAGCTCGTGCTGGACACGGCCCGGCTCAGTGTCATCGAAGGCGCCGAGATGGTGCTGGCGCTCGTGGAACCAAATCGAAGCGAATCGCAGTTGGACGTCTCGAAGAGTTAGGCAGGAATCATGGGTCAGTTAGATCAGCTCGAGCACAAGAGCGTGCACATCATGCGCGAGGCGTACGCCAATTTCAAGAGCCTCTGCATGCTATGGTCGATCGGGAAGGACAGCACGGTGCTGCTGTGGCTGGCGCGGAAGGCGTTCTTCGGCCATGTGCCCTTTCCGCTCGTCCACATCGACACCGCTTTCAAGCTTCCGGAGATGATCCGCTACCGCGACCGGATGGCGGCTGAATGGAATCTGAACATCATCTACGGTCAGAACGAGGAAGCGCTCCGGGCGAAGCGGACGTTCCCCGACGGGGCCATCGACCGGATCGCATGCTGCGGCGCCCTCAAGACCGAGGCGCTCAAGCGAACCCTCTCGGGCGAGTGGCCCCGATATCGGTTCAATCACGCGAAAAAGGCGTACGAGCGGGATAAGAATACCGAGCCGTTTACCGGCGTGATCGTCGGGGCCCGGGCCGATGAGGAGGGGAGCCGGTCCAAGGAGCGGTACTTCTCGCCCCGGAACCAGGAGAACTCCTGGGATGTAGGCGACCAGCCGCCGGAGTTCTGGAACCAGTATAAGACCGAGTTCAAGCCCGGGACGCACGTGCGAATCCATCCGCTGCTCGACTGGACCGAGCTCAACGTGTGGGAGTACATCGCGCGCGAGCAGATCCCGACCGTCTCCCTCTACTACAACCAGGGCGACGGGCGCCGCTACCGGTCGCTGGGGTGCGGTCCTTGCACGCAGGCTGTCGTGTCGGACTCGCGCACAGTCGCCGAAATCATCGAAGAGTTGAAGACCGGGAAGTTTGCCAACGTGGCGGAACGCTCTGGTAGGGCTCAGGATAAGGATGATGCCGGAGGGCTCGAGACGCTTCGGCGCGGCGGCTACATGTGAGCCTAGAGTCTAGGCTCCCGCGGGCACGATCGTTGCTCACGCGGGCTGCCGGTGTTGGAATCGTTCCACACTGGCGTATCAGTGCCCGAAGTCGTTTTTTAGTGTATTCGCCCTACCATCGAGGTACCGGTGCTGTACTCCGTCAAGGATGGGAAGATCCGCGCAAAGGCAATCGAGTACTCGGTTGCCTATCACTGTAATCTCAAGTGTTCGGCGTGCTCCCACATGTCGCCGTACATCAGCAAAGAGTTCCCGACTCTGGAAAGCTTCGAGCGAGATCTCGAGGCGCTGACTAAGGTCCTCCACGTTGGCGACATCCGCATGCTTGGCGGGGAGCCGCTGCAGAACCCCCAGGTTGTGGATTTCCTGAAGGCCGCCCGCCGGTCCGGCATCGCCGACCAGATCATGCTCACCACGAACGGCCTCCTGCTGGCCGGGATGTCGGACGAATTTTGGGAGAGCGTCGACTTTATCTGGCTGAGCCTATACCCGAACCGCGAGCCGCCGCCCAAGGCCATGGAGAAGATCAAGGCCAAGGCCAAGGAGTCCAACACCCGGCTCGACATCGATCCGACCAGTCATTTCCGGGCGACGTACTTGACTGAGCCGCAGCCGAAGGATCTCATCACGGACATGATCTTCAAGACATGCGGCAGCGCTCACAACTACCACTGCCACATGCTGTACGAGGGCAAGGTTCACAAGTGCGCGGTTCCGCCTTTCCTGCCCGAGTTCCTGGCCAAGATGGGGAAGAACGGGTACGATCCGGCCGTCGACGCGTTCGATGTGCACGCGTCGACGGACCTGTTCAACGATCTGAAGGACTTTCTCTTCAAGTCCGAGACGCTGGAAGCTTGCAAGTGGTGCGTGGGATACGTGGGGAAGTGGGAGGCTCACCATCAGCTCGCTCCGGCAGAGCTCGCAAATGCGGCGACCGAGCCCCGATCACGCGCGTCGCACCTCAGCTGGAAGCACTTGGCCAAAGAGACCGCGTCGTATTGCTACCGCCGCGTCACGGAGAAGGTTACCGGCAAGCCGAAGTGGTAGACCGGCGCTACCGAGTCGGCGGAGGAGAGGGCCTAACTCCGCCGGCGACGAGTCGCTCGGCATAAGTTGGTCCCAAATCCTCCGCCATAGCCAGTGCAATGTTGGCCGCAAGGCTCTCCCAGTCGTGTCGCCTGGCCTCCTCCTGACGTGCTTCCCGCCCGGCTGAGTCGGCGCCGGCCTCTCGGAGGGAGCGCTCGAACGCAGCCACGACATTCGCGGGATCATCCGCCAGCTCGATCAAGTCCCCGAAATCTTGCAGGGTGCGAATGCTCGTCCCAACGACCGGAAGTCCGGTGGCCAGAAATTCGTGGAGCTTGAGGGGGTAGATGTAGTTGGTGTACGCGGTTCGGGCGTAGGGCAGGAAGCAGACATCAAAGTGATGGGGGTAGCGGGCCAGCTCGGTCGTGTTCTTCTGGCCGAGGAGGTGTACGTTAGGCAGGGCCTGGAGGCGGCCCAGCTCGTTCTCGAGTGTATGCGATGGAACGACTCCCCCCACGAACACGAACTGCAGGTGCGGCGCCGCCTTGGCGACCGCTTCGATGAGCTCGAAGTCCAGCTGCTTCTTGAGCCATCCGGTATAGCCAATCCGCGGATGTGGAATCGATCGGAGGTCCTCCGGCTCCGCACCGGGCGTCGAGAACGCCGCGTAGTCGACCCCGTTCGGACTGAACACCGTCCTCGGATTGATCGCGCCCTTCTTTGCGACGAGAGCCGGTGAGTGAAGAAAGACCCGGTTCGAGGTCTCGAGCAGAATCTGCTCGCTGGGCGGAATCGGTCGTTCTTCGTCGGAGAAGGTGTACTCATCGTCCACGTGGTAGTACCTGAGCCCGCCGACCGTCTCGTCGAAGTGGAGCGCTTCGCGCGCGTATTGTTCCCGCCACACACTCAGGATCGTCGTTGTGCATCCACGACGGGCCAACATCTTGAGCCCGCGAGCGACATGCTGATCGGCAATCCATCGTCCGAGCGACGCAGGCCGGTAGAGCGCCGGCAACCACCATTCAGGCTCGTAGACGTCCAGCCCGGCGTGAACTCGACGGGTGCGTCGGCCATCGGGCCGGTTTCCTCGATTGGCGAGGTGAACCCGCCATTCCCACGCTGGGTTCATCCAGACGACCGGGAAGTAATGCGCGAGGCGCGGCAACAACTGGTGCCGAGTCTGCATGATGCCGTTCACTTCCGAGGGGGCACCGGTAAGCGCGAGAATCCCCACCTCGGGGATGATCGGGGGCGCGCCGTCCGGGGTCCGCTTGCTACCATTCATCATGTTCTCGCCTCGAAGCTTGCTGCGGTCGCTCTATCACATGCCGGATCGGCTCAAGCACGGCGCTCGCCGCCGCGAAGCGGAGAGCCGGATTTCGGCGCGGACCATCGGATCGGTTCTGATGGTATGCCATGGCAACGTCTGCAGGAGCCCTTACGCGGCGGCCCGGCTCAGCCGGCTGGTTGCCGAGGAGGGACGCGCGATCCGGGTGGTGTCCGCCGGCTTCATCGGACCGAACCGGCCCTCACCGCCGGAGCTGATCGAACTGGCTCGTGGGCGTGGGCTCGACCTCACCGACCACCGATCGCAGTTGCTCTCGTCATCGTTGGCGAAGGCTGATCTGGTCGTCGTCATGAACGTTCGGCAAGCCGGCGACGCCAACCGCGAGTTCGGCGTCGGCACCGACCGGATTCTGATCCTCGACGAGATCGGGCCCGGCGCTATCGACACTCGTGAGATCAGGGACCCGTGGGGCCAGCCTCTCGAGGTGTACGAGCAGGTGATGGCGCGGCTCGACCGGTGCGTCAAACGCCTGGCGGAGCTCATCTGACCGGCTAGAAGCGCACCAGGGTCGGCACCGGGCGCTTGACTCGAGTTCCATCACCTACTTGACCGCTGCCGTTAGGTCCCCAGCAATAACCCGCTCGAGTGACCGACGAGACCATGCATCCCGTGGAAGCTCCGAGCGTGACCTGGGCCGCGGAGAGGCTGGTGCCCAGAGGCGATGGCGGCCCGACGTTGGTCGCCGACCCGGTCCCTGCCTGCCCCGATCCGTTCGCACCCCAGCATCGCACCGCGCCGTCGGACTTGAGGCCGCAGAACGTGTCGCCCTTACCGCTGATCTCGACGAAGGGGTCTCCGCCGGCTGTCTGGGTCGGTGCTCCACGCGAGGTGAAGGCTCCGTCTCCGATCTGTCCCTGGCCGCCTTGACCCCAACAGTACGCCAGCCCGCCGACCAGCCCGCAGCTGGCATTGGCACCCGCCGTGAGGCCGTGAAAGGTCAGGGTCCCGGTGACCGCGGTGGGCGTCGGAACGATGGCAGTTCCGAGACCGCTGCCGAGTTGGAGAGTTTGATTGGCGCCCCAACAGTATGCCTTGCCCGCGCCGGTCAACCCGCACGAGTGCGAGTTGCCCGTTACGATCCTGCTGAACTGCACGCCGCCCGGAGCCGGCACCTGGGTCGGAAGAATCTTGTCGTTGCCGCTCGAGCCGTCTCCCACCTCACCGCTGAAGTTTCGACCCCAGCAATAGCCCAGCCCTGCGGTCGTTGTGGCGCAGGCATGATCCCCGCCTAACGACATGTTACGGAACTTGAGGTCCCCGGACACAAGCCTCGGGAATGGCCTTGCGGTTCCACCCGCTCCTCCGGTGCCGTTGGTCGTCCCATCGCCGAGCTGTCCGTGCCGGTTGCTTCCCCAGCACCACATCGCGCCGGCGTTGGTGAGCCCGCAGGTGAAGTTGCCGTTGCCCGCCGTCTCGAGGGCCTCGAACCGCAATCCTCCGCCAACTCGAACCGGTCGAACCCGACCGACGAAAGATGAATCGCCGAGCTCTCCAAAGCTGTTATCGCCCCAGCAATAGGCTTGCCCCGTGGTGAGCAGGCCGCAAGCGTGGTCGAGCCCTGCCGAGATCACGTTGAAAGCCACCGCGGTCGCCGTGATCGTGACCGGGCCTTTCAGATCGGCCGAAGCCGTTGCGTGCTGGACCCCCAAGGCGGAGCCTAACGTCCATCGACTGGTTGCGATGCCGCCTGCATCGCTCACGACGTCGACGCTGTCGAAGTGGCCTGCGCCGTCAAGGACGGCGAACCGGACTGTGACCCCGGACTGTGGCAGGCCGGAGCGGGTTACGCTGATGGCAATCGGAGTGGAGAGCTCCTCCCCGGGAGTCCCGAGCTGAGCGTCGCCGGCGACGACCGTGAGGGGTACCGGGGACGCCGTTGCGTGAATCGTCACCGCTGGAAGTCCGGTCCGCGACGCAGTGAGCGTGTTCGGGCCGGCATCCGCGGTCAGAACCCAGCCCGCGACCTTAGCGACGCCGGCCGTGTCGGTGGTGACCGTCGTCGGGAGGACGGAGCCATCGCCCGAGGCGGCAAAGGTGACGCTCACTCCGCTGATCCGGTTCCCGGCGATGTCGGTGATCCGGACGGCGGGCG
>JBDTOH010000184.1:0-9995 GCA_039933355.1 Gemmatimonadota bacterium
AGTCGAGCTTCTTCGCGGTGCCGTCCCGGGCGAAGACCCAGGCACTCACCGTGGTTCCATCGTCCGTGGCCGCGATCACGGAGCCTTCGGCGGTGTCGAGCCACGCACCGCCGTAGAAATTGCGATCGACCGCCGAGGTGACCCAGCGCTCCTGGCCGGTCGCGAGATCCGTCGCAACCAAACCGTGAGAGTTGACGTAGGAGACGGGTCCTCGAGGGCGGGACATGAGGACCGATCGGCCGTCGGGCGCGAATGCGGGGCCCACGCCGAAACCGGTCCCGATCTTCTTCGCGTCGCCGGTGTTCACGTCAACGACCCGAATCCGGCTCGCGCCCGACGCACCCGAATGCGGACTGTCTTGTGACGCGACCGCGATCTCACGTCCCGACGGCGCAAAGCTCCTCGCAGAGTGGCACTCCCGTCGGGCGAGATCTGCACGTCTCGAACTCGGACGATCTTCCGGAACGCCTCAGAATCGAAGCGGGGCTCCTGCGCGAACGCGGTAGCCGGACGAATCACGAAGAGCGCGGCGAGCGCGATCTGCCTGGTCATGTCGGTGCCTTTCAACGGATTCACGGCACCAGCGGCCGCTTCTTGGGCTCGAGCTTGACGCCCCAGAGCCCGCTCGTCATGTCAGCCATCCAGATGTTGCCTTTGTACAACTGCGGCCCCATCACGAACGGTGAGTTAGGCGGCGACGACTTGTCGTCGTACGGGAGGAACTTCGCGATCTCCCGGCCTTGGTACGTCAGATTGCCTTTGAGCTCTCCCGAGATATCGACCACGCGGAGCCCGCCGTTGTAGAACGACGCGTAGAGCTTGTCGTCCTCGATCCAGAAGTTGTGCGAGCCCGCGTCGGGCACCTCGTACCGGGCGACTTCCTCGGGATGGGCCGGGTCGGTAAAGTCGATGAAATGGGCGTAGCCGCCCATCTGCCCCGGCTGTTTGACGCCCTCGATCCGCGGGTTCGGGTACTTGGGTCCCATTTCGTCGCCGGTGACGATGTAGAACCGGCCGGTGGCGCTCTTGTACGGGTAGGAAGCGTGGGTCGCGCCGATCGGGTACTTGTACTGGTTGAACTTGACCGGTTTCTCGGGCGTCCCGCCGTACTTGCCGTTGCCCACGTCCACAAGCACGACGCCGTCGTCCCAGTACGAAGCGTAGGCGATCCCGTCCACGACCCAGACGTCGTGGAGGTATTTGCTCGGGTTATCGCTCGGAAGCTCGTAGATGCCCACTCGCTTCGGCGCTTTGGGGTCCTGGATGTCGATCACGTCGAACCGGGGCACACCGTCATTCACGGCAAACACGTAGTGCTTCCAGATGTTGACGTTATGCACTCCGCCCCAGAGCCCGTCGTCGAAGGTCGACAGAATCTTGACATGGTGCGGGTCGGAGCAATCGAGGATGACGATCCCGTTCTTGCGGTTCGACGCACCCTCTCGGCTGATCACGCAGATGTCGCCGGCGTCGTTCACAGAGACGTCGTTCACGACTCGCGCGTCGACCACGACGCTGTCGGTCAGAACCGGGTCGGCCGGATCGGTGACGTCGTAGAAGTACGCTTGCGAGCTGAAGGTGCCGCTCACCATGTAGTCGCGGCCGTCCTTCCCCTTCCAGACGTAGAGATCGGAAGTCGGCTTGTCGATGATCGCGGCGCGTCCGACGAGCTTGATGTCCTGCGAGACGCCGCGGTTGCCGACCTCGATCGACACCTGGCCGGCGACGCCCCCGACGACGGCAACGACCGTGTGCTGTCCCGCCTTCTGCGCGACGAACCTGCCCTTCTGGTCGACCTCGGCGGTGGGGAACTGTGCGATCACCGTGTCCTCGGGCGTGGACGAGACGGCGAACGTGATCGGCGCGTTCGTCACCTGGTTACCGCGGGCGTCGAGCGCCTTGGCCGTGACGTGGACAACATCGCCGGTGCGGACCGAGGCGGCGCTCGCGCTGAGCATCACCCGGCGGATGGGATTCGCTTCGACCGTGTAGGGAAGCGACCCGGTCACTCCGCCCGCCGTCGCCGAAAGCACGACGCGACCGGCCCGGTGCAGTGTTAAGGCGCCTCCGGCTGTGACCGTCGCCACGGCCGGATCCGACGTCTTCCACGTGATATCGACGCCGGCTCGTTCGACCTTGGCGCGGTCGCGTACGAGCACCTTGTGATTGAGCGTGGCGCCCGCAAGCGGCCGCGCTCCAGGGCCGGTGATCTCGATCGACTCGATCGGTGGATACGCGACATGAACCGTGATGGTGGCTTGAACACTTCCCGCGATGGCGAAGGCACCGACCGGATGCTCACCGCCGGCCAGCGCCTTCACCCAACCGTCCTTGGAGACGCCGACCCCGTGCTTGGACCGGGAGAAGTAGAAGAACTCACTCTCGACCGGGTTCCCGGCGTCGTCGAGCGCGCGGGCCGTCAGCCGCGCCGAGTCGCCGACCGCGAGGTCGAGCGAGGCGGGCATGATCTCGACCTTGACGACCTTGCGGGCCGCTGCGAGTTGCTGCGCCGTGAGCGGACCGGCGAGCGCCGCGAGGGCGGCGACTGTGAACATGAGCGGGGAACGGGACATCGGAGTAGTTCTCCTCACTTCGGTCATCTCGTTAGGCCCGGAGGGTCATTGGGGTAGGACGGCCACGCCACCGGCCTGACGCCCGACCGTGATCGTGGCGACTTTGGTATGCTGCTCGAGATCGATGACGTCCACCGTGCCCGGGTCGTCCCCGATGCCTTCGAGCGTCGCAAAAGCATAGCGGGAATCCGGGCTCACGACGATCCCGCTCGCAATCTTCCGGGTCCCCGGAATATCGGCCACGAGCGTCGCGTCCGTGAGGCGCCAGATCGTGATCGTGCCCGGGCCTTTTTGCGTGGCGAGGAGCAGCTTCCCATCGGGCGTGGCCGCGAGATTGTACGGGGCGGCCGGCGTCTTCCATCGTCGGGTCATCGTCCACGACGCCACGTCGATCTCGACGATCTCGTTCGAGCGGTTGCACGCCACATAGACCCGCTGACCGTCGGCCGACGGTTGAGCCCAAGTCGGCGAGCAGACGTTCGACGGCGTGCGCGCCGTGTGCTCGCCATGGGACGTCGTCCCCATCGGCGCCCTCGATCCTCCGGCCGCCACGGTGGGGAGCGGCACCGGGCCCTCTTTCCCAGGCGCGAGGCTGAAGAGGCGGGAGACCTCCCGCCGGGCCGCGTCGACCTCGACCAGAAGATCGTCCATCATGCATCCGCTGTAATGGCGCCGGCCCTTCGGGTCGAGTCGCGAGCCGTGCGGCATCCGGCAGGTCGGGATCCGCGCGATCTCCGTCATCGTGCCCGCGTGGACGACCGACAGGCTGGACGGCTTCATCTCGGGATCGTTGAAATTGAAATTGATCGCGTAGAGGAGCTGCCCGGCCGGGTCGAGGTCGACGGTGGCGGGGAACATGCCGAGCCCCACCTGACCGAGGAGATCGCCGGAGGCGAGGTCGTACTGCAGGAGCCAGCCGTTAGGCTTGCCGTGCGCGATGGTGACGAAGAAGCTCTTGCCGTCCAGCGCCGCGATCACTCCATGAGGGCCTTCGATGTCGACCGGATGGACGCCGACCGCATAGGTCCGGACGACGCGAGCGCCACACCCGGGTCTGGACTGCGCTCGACACGGGATGAACTCCACCAGCGCGACCTGATCGTCCGACTCGGCCGTGACGAGCAAGCGGTAGCTTCGAACGGAGTCCGCCGGGGCAACGGCCGCGAGCAATCTCAGCACAGACCAGACTAGCGTTGGGACGGGCATGGCTTCAATCTATTCGGAACTCGCTTGCGAATGGTTTCGGCTGGTCTGAATAGATCCTCGCTGTCGCTCGGGATGACGGGCTGGGTTGGCACCCGGAGGCGGATGGCAGGCTGGGATCGCGCAAGGAGGTGCGGCCGTAGCGGGATGATGGGTTGGGGGAGATGTGGGACGAACGCCCGGTGAGATTGCTTCACGAAAGGAGCCGACGATGGGCGAGGGACCGATCTACTTTGGCGGCAGCCCAGACGATGGCGCCGCACCGGCATGGAAGCCGACCGCGGAATGGCTCCATACCGAGGAGGCCTTCTTCTCATTCATCGCGACTGTCTGGTCAAAGGACAATCCGATCCCTAACGATCCGGCGGCGCTCGCTGCGTTCGACCTGGCGGCGCTCAGGCCGGTGTATGATGCGTTCCTCGCATCGGGGGGCAGGCTCGAGCCTCGCGGCACGACCGTCGAAGAGCAATGGGTGCTGATGCAGCTCGGCTTGCGCAGGCCTGTTTCCTGCCTTTTGAACGAGGCTCATGCCGATCAGCCCGTTGACCGGATCGAGGACGTGGAGATGCTTCCAGTCGAAGAGATCTGGACGAGGCTGCTGCGCTGGTACGAGAACAAAGCTCTGGCGACTCATCCGGACCCGGACCGGCCTGCGAGGATGGGCCCGACGTGTCTGCTGGTATACGATGGACGAAAGGTCGCTCACGTGATCACGGCGCAAACGATCTGGAACGGCGAGCTCCACTATCTCGACCCATGGCCGGGCCGGTCGCTCCTCTGCGCGGAGAACAATGCGGCGGGAGTGGCCGCGCGCGAGTCCGATCTCATCGTCGGCCATCTCAAGGAGCCGGGCGGCCCTCGATCGAGGCCGGGATGGCGCATCACGGCCCAAGAGTTCCTGAGCGTCGGGTTTGCGGTGTTCCTGTTCGAGCCGCCCCGGCGGGGAGAGCTCGCGAGGCCGCGCGATCGTGGCGCGCAGCCTGATGGCTGATGACCGTCGGCGCCGTCGGTCAGTTCGCGTGGGTATGGGCGGCGTCGGGGTACTGTCCGCTCTGGACCTCAGCCGCGAACTGTTGGACCGCCGACCGGACCGCCTGGCCGAGCTCGCCGTAGCGCTTGAGGAACTTGGGGTTGAACCCCTCGTTCATGCCCAACATATCGTGGAGGACGAGCACTTGGCCGTCGCAGTGGGGCCCCGCGCCGATGCCGATCGTCGGGATCCCGATCGCTTTGGTGACCCGCTCCGCCAAGCCAGCCGGCACCAGCTCCAGGACGATCGCGAACGCGCCGGCCTCCTCGAGCGCCTTGGCGTCTTCGACCAGCGCATCGGCCGAGGCCTCCTGGCGTCCCTGGATCCGGTGGCCGCCTAACGCATGGACCGACTGGGGCGTAAAGCCGAGGTGGCCCATCACCGGAATGCCGGCCCGGACCAGCGCCGCGACCGCCGGCGCTACCGAGCGGCCGCCCTCGAGCTTGACGGCGTCCGCGCCGGTCAGTTGAAAGACCCGGCCGGCGTTCCGGAGCGCGTCCTCGACCGAGACCTGATATGTGAGGAAGGGCAGGTCCACGACGACGAGGGCCCGGGTCACTCCGCGGCGTACGATCCGCCCGTGATAGATCATCTGATCGAGGGTCGCGGCGATGGTAGTCTGCTCGCCGCCGAGCACGGTCGCGACCGAGTCACCTACGAGGATCACGTCGACACCGGATTCGTCCACCAGCCGGCCGAACAGCGCGTCATATGCCGTCAGCATCACGATCTTCTTCCCGGCGCGCTTCATCCCGGCGAGATCCGGCGCATTCACGTGCTTCTTCGCATCCGCTGACATCGATCAAGCTCCTCGACTCTCGTTAGGGAAACAGCTGTTGACCAGTCTCAGCATCCTCGACCCGGATTGCGCTCACCGGACAGCCCTCGGCGGCCTCCACGACCCGCTCGGCAGGATCCCCATCGGGGTTGGCGACCTCGGATTGCCGGTCGCGGTTGTGGACGAAGGTGCCGGGCGCCGTCGTCAGGCAGTTGCCGTTGCCCACACAGACCGCGTGATCGACGGTGACTCGGAGCTTTCCCGCCATGTGGCCTCCTTCTGTAACCTCAGGCCCAGGATACCGGCAGCGACTTGAGCGAGCGAAACTGAATGCTCGGCGCGTACTCGAGCGCGTCGGCCTCGAGCCGGAAGCGGTCGAACCGCTCGGCCAGCGCGCGGAACACCTCCTGGCCTTCGACCCGGGCCAGCGTCGCGCCGAGGCAGTGATGGATCCCGCCGCCGAACGCCACGTGCGGGTTAGGCTGCCGCGTGATGTCGAACCGGTCGGGGTCGGCGAACGCCTCGGGATCGCGGTTGGCCGAGGCGATGCTCCACCGAATCCGGTCGCCCTTGCGAATCGTCTTCCCGCGGAGCTCGACGTCCTCGGCCGCGATCCGTTGGGTCGACTTGACCGGCGGATCGTACCGGAGGCACTCCTCGGTCGCAAGGCGCGCCATACCGGCCGGGTCGGTCTTGAGCAGGGCCCACTGGTCGGGGTGCTGGACCAGGGCGAGGGTGCCGTTACATACCAGGTTCATGGTCGTCTCATGCCCGGCGAAGAGCAAGAGTGCCGTGTTGACGAGCACCTGATGGCGGTCGAAGACGCCGAGCTTCTCGCCACCGGCGAGCACTGAGATAAAGTCGTCGCCGGGCTGGTCGATTCGTTTCTCCACGAGCGGTGACACGTACTCGATCATCTGCTGCATCCCCTCGGTCAACGGCTTGAGCCGGTACGACTCGCCGCGGTTGATGTAGAGGAGCTTGTCGGCCATTTCGCGGAGATGGTCGCGGTCCTCGTTCGGCACGCCCATCATCTGCGCGATGATCCGGACCGGGAAGGGCGCCGCGAGGTCGGGGAGCACGTCCATGTGACCGCGGTCCGCCACGTCGTCGAGCAGCTCGGCGGCGGCGGCGCGGATGAACGGCCGCCACCCTTCCATCGCCTTGGGTGTGAAGAAGTCGTGAACGCATTTGCGCATCGACACGTGATCGGGCTGATCTTTCTCGACCAGCTGTTCGGCCCGGAAGTCGCGGACGAATCCGAGCTTGCCGGTATCCTCGACATCGATCGGAGGATAGGGAGGCCGGGCGTCGTTCTTGACCACGGCGGACGAGAACAGCTCCGGGTGCCTAACCATCCACACGACATCGTCGTAGCGGGAGATGATCCACAGCTTGAACCGTTCGTTCCAGTGAACCGGATCCTGCTCCCGGATCTCGGCGTAGAAACCGTACGGATCGGCGATCGCCTCGGGGGCGAACATGTCGTCCAGGTCGAACCGGTTCATGGGCGTTTCCTCGACGCTCGAGCGGCGGCTGGCGCGGTCCGGTGAGAGGCGCGCCGGCGTCGCGCCGCGAGATCCTGATAGCGGACCGATTCGTGGGCCCGGAATTTCGCGAACCGGGTGATCGTGTCGCGGACTCGCTTGGCGGGCCACCGCTCATCGATCGCGCGCTCGAGCCGGGAGGAGAGCAGCTCCCCGGCGAGCGCGCTCTGGTAGGCCCAACAAAGAAACGGGCTCTGCGACCAGATCGCCTGGTGCACGGTGTGCCCGTCCTCGCCCAGGAACGCCATCACCAGCTCGGCGCCGTCCGCGACCAAGTTGAGCCATTGCCCGGGCCATTTCCGCTGCACCGCTGCGCCAGATGCTTTGACCACCGTCTCGACACCATCGAGCACGGCCGGCTCGTAGACCTGCACTCCGATGGCCAGACCGCGCGCCGCGGCCGCCTTGATGTCAGCCTCGAGCTCGGCATACGGCTCGGGAAAGAGGTCGAGCAATACCGCGCCGCGAGCTTGTGAGAGCAGGCGACGAGCTCGATCGAAGACTTGGTCGCGCGAGGTGAGCCCATAGACGCCGGCGTCCTGACCCGCGAGCGGAAGCAGACTCAGGGCGCGGGTCGCGGCGTTGTGACGCTTCCGGAACGAATGCTCGGCCCGCTCGAGCACCTCATCGGGTGGAACTGCGCGGCAGAGCCGGCTCGAGGTCTGCTCGACGACCACCGCGCCCTTCCGGGCGAGCGACTCGATCGCTTTGTACGTGTTCGCGATCGGCTTGCCGATTCCGTGGGCGATCCGGTACCCGGTTGCGGGAGAGTGCTGGACCAGATAGGCGTAGGCCGCGGCCTCGAGCTCGGTGAAGCCGAGGGCGGAGATGGGCTCGATGCAGTCGGCGATCGCTGATGGAGTCATAGTAGCCGAAGATACTAGTAGCCCAGGGATCGTCAAGATCGTGAAGCCTGGACTGCTCTGCATCGGCCTCATCCGTAGGACAACATTCAACCAGATGGTTGACAGTTCATCAAGTCTCAATATATTCAACTATATGGTTGAACGATCCCAGCACCTCGACCGCGTCTTCCGCGCCCTCGGCGATCCCACCCGGCGCGCCATGCTTCGCCGGCTGGCCGGCCAGGAGCATACCGTAGGGGAGTTGGCCCAGCCGTTCAAGATGTCGCTGGCCGCCGCGTCCAAGCACGTCAAGGCTCTGGAGCACGCGGGGCTCGTGCGGCGGACCGTCCGCGGCCGGACCCATTTCTGTCAGCTCAACCCGCAACCCCTCGCCGAGGCTGATGAGTGGCTCCGGTCCTACGAGCGATTGTGGACCAAGCGGCTCGAGGCTCTCGAAGCGTTACTTCGCCATCCAGAGAAGGAGTGAAAACCATGTCAACGACGCAAACCAGCACTGATCGGATCGAAAAGCAGATTCATCTGAGCGCCCCTCGCGCGCGGGTGTGGCGGGCTCTCACCGACCTCAAGGAGTTCGGCCAGTGGTTCGGAGTCAAGCTGAGCGGCTCCGTCGCTCCGGGCGCCACGCTCCGCGGGCCGATCACGTCGCGGGGCTATGAGCACGTCACCTTCGAGGCCACCGTCGAGACGGTGGACCCGGAGAAGCGGTTCGCGTTCCGATGGCACCCGTACGCGATCGAGCCCGGTGTGGACTACTCCGGCGAACCGACCACGCTGATCGTGTTCACGCTCGAAGAAGTCGACGGCGGCACCCTGCTCACGGTTGTCGAATCGGGCTTCGACAAGATCCCCGCTGCGCGCCGGGCCAAAGCGTTCGAGATGGACTCGAAGGGATGGGCGGCTCAATTGGAGAACGTCAAGAAACACATCGCCGCGAACCCGTGAGCCGGCGGGGGCGAGCCCGCCTAACGAGTGATCGGCACCTCGAGCACGCTCGGGTGCTCGGGGTCATGGTAGATGGTGACGTGCGCGGTGCGGGCGTCCTTGCCCGACTCCTCGGCTACGACGCCGCCACCGTTGTAGTTCTTCTGGAACTCGGTCGAGTTGGGAGAGCGGAGGAACAGCCGGAGCCGGCTTCCCTTGGCCAGACGCCGAGCGAAGAATGGAAACCCGGTGAACCGGTAGGGGAGGATCGCTCCCGGCTGGACGAGCTTCTCCTGCCGGGGGCTCTCGCGGTAGCGGGCTCTGACGAGCGTGGTGGTGAGCAGGATGCTCTTGCCGTCCGGGAGAATCTCGTACACCGTTGCCTGGAAATCGGTATCACGCACGTCCAGCGACATCCACGCCGTGAGCGACAGCTGACCCGCCACTTCAGTCTCCTCGGCGAACGGGGTGGTGTGGTAGATCACGCCGTTCCCAGCCGCTCGAATCACCGCCGATTGATCGACGAACGAGATCGCCGCCGGGTGCGTGACGCCGGCGTCGAAGCTCGGCGGATCGAGCGGGTTGTAGGTGTAGTGGTCCGGTTCCGATTTCTCCGGTGCGGTCGGCGTGAGCGCGCCGGAGGCATACGCGTCGTTGGCCCGCCCCCCGGCTGAAGTGAGGTAGAGCTTGAGCGTCTCGGTCGGGATCGCCTCCAGGCTGTCCGCCCACTTCCAGAGCTCGGCGTGGGCGCCGGCCACATAGTAGGCGACTCGCTTCTTGAGCAGGTCGGGCTTGGACCCGCCCTTCATCGTCCAGTCGTACCAGTCGCCGTTGAGCTTGACGAGGTCGACCATGCTTGCCGGCCCGAACTCGATCCCGTTGACCTCCCGGGTCGGCACCCGGGTTCCGCCGTGATCCCACGGGCCCATGACCAGGTAGATCGAGCGGCGGGCCTCCGGCGTGGCGTACTGGAGGAACCGCCTGTAGTGCAACAGCGTGCCGAGCTGGTCGCCGTCGTAGTGGCCGGTGATGGTGAGAATCGGCTGGGTCATTCCGCGGATCTGCTCGGGCGTCGGT
>JBDTOH010000185.1:0-9964 GCA_039933355.1 Gemmatimonadota bacterium
CCGTACGATCTGACGCGCACGCCGGGTGGGAGCAGCGGAGGACCGGTGGCGCTGGTCGCGACCGGCGGCACGCCGTTCGACATCGGCAGCGACACCGGCAACAGCATCCGGATGCCGTCGCACAACTGCGGCGTGGCGGGGCTCAAGGCGACCCAAGGCCGGATCCCCAAGACCGGCCACGCCATCTCGTATCGCGGGATCATGCAGTCGTGGACTCAGCTCGGTCCGATCGCACGCCACGTGGACGACCTCGCGCTCCTCATTCCAATCGTCTCGGGAATCGACGACGAGGATCCCCACGCGGCTCCGGTGCCGCTGCTCGATCCCAGACGGGTCGTTGTTCGCGGGCTCCGGGTCGTGTTCTTCACGGACAACGGCGTGAAGACGCCCACGGCCGAGACGATCCGGACCGTGCGGGCCGCGGTCGCCGCGCTGGAGAAGGCCGGCGCCCACGTCGAAGAGCGGCTCCCGGACGGCGTCAACCGGGCGACCGAGCTGTGGCACGCAATCGCCGGCGCGGATGGAGGTGCCTGGCTCCAGCGGCTGCTCACCACGGCCGGGACACCTAACGGCGGCACCGTGAGCGGATGGTTCGCCGACTCGAAGCCGGTGAGCTCCGCGGAGCTCACCCTGCTGGCCGAGCAGCTCGATCAGGTCCGGGCCCAGCTCCGCCGCTTCATGGAGCCGGTGGACCTCATCGTGTGCCCGGTGATGGCGATGCCGGCGGTCGAGCACGGCGGCTCGAACGCTCCCGGCTACGCCGACACCTACAACGAGCCCCACAACATCACCGGCTGGCCCGCGATCTCGGTCCGCGGAGGGACGTCCCCGGAAGGGCTCCCAATCGGCGTCCAGATCGTGGCGAAGCCGTGGCGTGAAGATGTGGCGCTCGCCGCTGCGAAGGTGATCGAGACCGCGTTAGGGGGTTGGAAGCCGCCGCCGATCTGAGACTTGGGCGATGAGAGGCTCGCGGTCAGCGCCTGGAGCCCATGGTCGTTGCCCGGGAACAAGGAACCAATTCGTACCGGGTATTTCCATCTCGAGCGAAGGCGGTAACGCCATCGAGCGCGAGAAGTTCGTGAGTCTCTGCGGATTGGAGGACGATCTCGATGCCGCCGGGCCTGCCGCAGTCCACCACACGACGAAGGCGCCGCTGCAGGCGACAGCACCAACGAGGGCGACAACCCGCCGTCGAATGAGCGTGAGATAGCTCAGGAGAAGAGTGCCGCAAATGTAGGGGCAGCGGGCGCCGACGACTGTGACCGTGCTCACACCGGGCTCTTTCCACAGCCCACTGAATCGGCGCCACCTTCCTCCCACGAGGTTCCGCCGAGGCTCGCTCGGGCCGGGCCTGTCGTCCACCTGGACGTCGGAGTCCGAGGGAGCCGGGAAGGTGCGCCCGACTTACGGATTGGACGCCGACTGCTAGGATGGATCCTTCTGCCGGGTCACGGTCACCCCGTGCAGAATCGCGATTCCAACCAGGCAGATGACTCCCACCACGATCCATTTGGAGGGGAGGTGGAGCAGGGTCGCGCCTAACGTAAGGCCGCCGATAAGGATGATATATCCGACGAGATAGATGCCGAACGACACGATGCGCCTCCTTGACCGCGGGGCCTCGCCGCCGGGGTTGGCAACGAGGGAGCCACTGCCTGTCCGACGACCTTCTCCGCGGGAGACGCATTTGCAGTCATCGGGATGCACGGAGGTTGGAAGTCGGAAGTCGGCAGCTATTCCCTATTCCCTATTCCCTATTCCCCAGTTCCCGACTTCCCACTTCCGCCGTATATCTAGTCCAAACTCCACAACCGTGAGCACCCCATGAACCTGAGACTTGTTCGGAAGACCTTCACCGAAGAGAGCACGATCGGCGTCCTGTCCGTCGACGGCCAGACCCAGTGCTTCACCTTGGAAGACAAGGTCCGGGCCGTCAAAATCTTCGGGAAGACGGCGATCCCCCCCGGGATCTACGAAGTCACGATCACCTTCTCCGACAAATTCAAGAAACCCCTGCCGCTCCTGCTCAACGTGCCGAACTTCGCCGGGATCCGGATCCACCCCGGCAATACCGCGGCCGACACCGAAGGGTGTATCCTCGTCGGCACGACGCAGGGAAAGGACATGGTAGGCGCGAGCCGGGCTGCGTTCAAGCTGCTGTTCCCGAAGATCGAGGCGGCCCTCAAGAAGGAGAAGATCTTCATCGAGGTCGTTGGGGGCACCCACGAGGACATCGCGGCCGCCAGCTCGGCGCCGCCCACGAATCCATAACCCGCGACGCGGGGCGATCAACCCCAGGGTGTTATCCCGAGCGGACCGAGGGATCTACGCCGCGATGTCGAAGGGCGCAAAGTAGATCTGCTCACTTGTTCAGGTCGCGATACCACGCGGTGAACGCGCCTTCCGGGAACCGCGGGCTGAACAACGTCCATTCGCCGAGCGACGCCGGGATCTTGTAGGCCGCCGCCGCCTCGGCCGCGGTCTGACCGCGTTCGTGTGCGGAGCGGGCCGCCCGCTCGACATCATCGAGCATGGCCACATATCGATCGAAGTCGGCGGGGGTGGCGACCGGGCCGTGACCGGGCAAATACACGACATTCCCCGACCGGCGGAGCGCCCGCACAGACGTGCCTAACGTGAGCGGCGCCGCGTCCATGAAGTTCGGGAACATCCCGTTCCAGACCAGATCACCGGAGAATACGAGCGACGGATCGTCGAGCTCGACCGAGACGTCGCTCGCGGTGTGACCGGACCGGGGGACGATCCGCACCACTGTGCCGCCGAGATCCAGCGTTGCCGGTCCCGCCGGGTCGATCGGCACCGCCTCGGCCAAGGCCCGCGAGCGCGGGTCGTCCGCCGGCTTGTTTCGCTCGAGGACCAGAGCCCGCGTGACGTCGCTCGAATGCACCACCGGCCGCGCGCCCCCTTCGAGGTAGCCGGCCACTCCGTTGGCATGGTCGCTGTGGTAGTGCGTGAGCAGGACATGCGTGGGAAACCGGCCCGTGAGCTCGCGCGCCTTCCCGGCAAGCCAGGTCGCACCCTCCGGTTTCTGGAATCCCTCAATGGCCAGTACGCCCTGTTTCCCCGCGATCAGCCCGCCGTTCGAGACCGTCGTGAAATCCCCGCCGAGCGGGGTCGAGACGAGGCCCCATACGCCCTCGGCCAGTTGCTCCAAGCGGCCGAACGGCTCCTCCGCGACGATCCGGCCCACAACTCGTCCGGGCCACCGTGCTCGGAGTGCGGGCGGCAGCAGGACGGCGGCGAGAGACAGGTGAGCCGCGCATGAGCCGGACTGATGGAGAAACGTGCGGCGGGAGATTGCTGGCGATGACATGAGGCGGTCCGTGATGGGAATCGGCCGCGCCGGGCCTCCGCCCTCGCCGGTCGATTCGTTCACGTTCAAGGCTACTTCGCGGACCGTCCGCGGACCAGAGGATCGGGCGTCTAGGGAGATTGCCCGAGCGAATGGCGTCCGAGGCTCGCTGCCCCAGCCGTCCCTCGAGAGCTCGGCGGACTTGCGGCAGGCATCCGCAAGCTGGTCCGGTAGGGTGAGGGGCATGTTCCGGTCCGTGGCGACTCAGCAACCGTTCACGCCGGGATTGCGGTCGCGCGGATCCCGCGCGGGCAACGTACCGTCGAGGCGGAGCTCGTAGCTGTCCTGCACCTGGTTGCCTTCATAGCGGATCGATTGCTTTACCATCGCGGGCCGGGTCTTCGGGCTGGTGAGGCTATACCAGTTGTTCGTGGACTCGGTGTAGATCGGGCCGCATCGCACGAGCTGGACCGCAATCCCCTTCTCGTACACGACGCCGAGCATGTGCTCACCCTTTGGGTGCATGCCGACCTCTTCGAAGGAAACAGCCTTGACCTGCGTCGGCGTCCCACCGGCCGCCAGGGAGAACTCGCGCCCGCCGTAAGTGACGTGCCCGGATTGCATCAAGGGATTCGCTTCGCCGGACCATTTCTTCGGGCCGGCTGAGTCCCACGCGATATCCGACAGACCGGCCAGCGCCTTCCAATCGTAAAGAGTCGGCCCGGCAGCCGGCACCAGGAGGGATGTGATCGTGGCCGCCAGCTGCTCGTGCGGTTTGACCGTGGAAACCGGCTTCCGCTCGACGCCCTCCGCGCACTTCTCGCTGTAGAGCGCGAGCTGGTTGGGCTGGAGCCGCGGCAACGCTTCGGTCCGGTACACGGCGAACCCTTCGTTAGGCCGTCCGGCGCCGGCCGGCTGGACCGAGAGGTAGCCCGGCGAAAGGCTCGCGCCCTTCAGGCGATACCAGCTCGTGCCGCCGGCGCCGGTCCTGATCGGGCACCGCGCCAGCTCCGCGGACACAGCCGCCTGCTTGAGGGCTGCCGCGACCGGCGCCTCGCCCCATGCCGCAGCGCCGTTCCGGAAGTAGATGTTGAAGACGATCGTCCTGGCACCGGTGGCGATCACGGCGACGTTGCCGCCGCCGATGGTTGCGACGCCCTGACGGGCGAAACATCCGCCGTCCGGCAGGCAGTTCTTGAGGGCGGCGGGCGGCAACGGTGCCCACTTGATCTTGGGGAGCTTCTCGATCCCCTCCCAATCGGTCGAGAGCGTCTCGCTCAGGTACGCCTTGACGATCTCGACGAGCTCCTCCTCGGGCTTGCGGCCGGCTTGGAACGCGGACAGCACCGCGATCGACGCGAGGGCGGCGGCGATGGCGCCGCTCCGGGGTCTGATTCTCATGACCGTCCTCCAGTGAGAGATGGCCCGTCACGAAGGGCCCAGCCGAGTGCGGCTCGCGCCAGTTACGCAGCGCGGACGCACGGGGCGGTGATCGACCTGTTCGACCTCATCCTCCATTGCGTTGAAAGGACCCGATAACCGGCATGGAGGACGGCGGTAAGACGGTAAGACGGTAAGAGGGCATCTCCTTCCGGAATGGCATCTCGAGTAGCGCAGCGGCGAGGGATCCTGGCGGCGCGCCGACACCGGGAAGTAGGCCACTCCGCGACCGCAGCTTCCCGTTAGCGCTCCGATGAAATCGTCAGCCTGAACCCGTCCGGATCGCGCAGCCTGAACGCGCGCGCCCCCCACATGTCGGCCGGCTCCGAGTCGAGGGTTGCGCCGTGCTCCTTGGCCCGCTTCGCAACCTCGTCGACGCTTTGGGCCGTGGTGATCTGGAGCGAGAGCCCTTCTCCCTTCACCCGGTCCAGGCCCCTGGCCCCGTCGTCCTGGCCGATCAGGATCCGCACGGACCCGGCTTTCAGCGAGACCGCCCGGAGCCTGCCCTCGCGCTCGAACTTCTGGCCGATAGTAAATCCGAGCACATCGCAGTACCACGCCAGGCTCGTCTCGATGTCCTTCACGGTCAGAGCCGCCGAGAGCTCGCGGCCGCGGAAGGATTCAGGCTGGGCGCGCAGGGCGCCGCCGGCAACGACCGGTGAGTCAGGGCTCATGAGGATCTCCTGTAGTAGGGCGCTCTCAACGTTCGGGCCGGCCACGGCCCGCGTCCGTCTCGTCAGCGCCCGATGGAGGGTGGCGTGGGCTAATTGGAGGCGCGGTTCGTCGGCATTCGTGCGTCACAAGGAGTCTACGCGGGGCCGGGCATCTGCAGAAGGTGATGGCGGATGTGCAGCTCCTGAAACTTCGCGAACTCGGTCGGCGAGACCGCCCCAAAGAGGCTGCTCGCCAGGCTCTCGCCGCTGGCGTCGCGCGCACGACCGGCCTGATCGAACCCCGACAGCGCCCCTTGCAGCCGGATTCGCGCCGCGGCCGGCACGGTCGATCCGGAGAGGGGGTCCAGCGGTTTGATTGCCTTCAGGTTGGGAAAGGCGTTCTTCTTGAGGATTCGACGAAACATGAGGCTTCGAATGATCGGACGAATCAAGAAGGGCATGTTCGGAAACTTCGACGGCGCGCCGGCGGCCACGTTCGCGGATTCGTCGAGGATCCGGGCCACATGCTCCACCACCTGGGACGGCGACCATTTGACCGGCGCGCGCGGCACGGTCCACGCCGGCCCGGTACGGTCGGGCGCTGAGGAGCAGAGCGGTCCCTGCCGCGTGAACGCCCGCGAGGGCGGTGCCGAGATCGGCCACGTGATCCTCCCGCGAGCAAGCCGGCGCCGTGGGCGGGCCGGCCGGCGTCCGTCGTTAGGCGGTCTCCGCCCCGAGGATGTCCCGGGCGCTCCGGACCGTCGCGAACTCCCCATGAAGGCTCGCGAGCGCGGCCCGATGCATGAGGTCCGCGCTGTAGTGGGTTCCATCCGGGCCCCGGCGCTCGAAGGTCGCCGTGGCATCGTCGACTACGGTCACCTCGAAGCCCAGGTTCCCCGCCATGCGCACGCTCGACGATACGCAATGGTCGGTGGTCAGCCCGACCACGACGAGCGACTCGATTCCATTGGCCCGGAGATGCGCCTCGAGATCCGTTCCGATGAAGGCGCTGTTGACGTGCTTCTGGAACACCGGCTCGCCGGCCCTCGGGAGCACCTCGGCCTTGAACGCGTGGCCCGGCCGGTCCGCTCGAAGCGTCGAATGGGGCTCGAGCGACAGATGCTGGACGTGAATCACCGGCCGCCCGGCGGCGCGCCACGCCGCGAGCAAGTCGGCCATCCGGCGCTCCGCCTCCGGATTGTTCCGAGCGCCGTGACACGGGTCGTCGAGGCCCTGTTGCACATCGATGACGAGTAGAGCAGCGCCCGATGACGGGCTCATTCGAGACCTCGAGAAAGCCAAAGAGCGAACGGCCTACCTAACGACAACCGCGCGACGGCGTGAGAAGAGCAGCCACAGGACCAAGACCCCAACCACGAGGAGAAGCGCCCGCGCGGCGTAATACGGGTAGGATCCGGCGATCGCGTCCCAACTGTGCACATTCCGGACGAGGCCGTTCCGCCAGTCGGGACCGACCGTCTGCCCGGTCGCCACCATGAGCGCGAGCTCCCCGTACTTCCGCGCGGCATCCCCCTGAGCCACGAGGAAAAGGAAGGACGTGAGCGCCAACAAGGCGGCCGCGACCTTGGCCACGAAGGGCGGTTGCTCTTGGGTGGTTGAGGGCGCCGGAGCAAGCAGGGCCTTGAGCCACCACGCCGCGGCCGCCCCGGTCGCAGCGGCTGCCGCCGCCTGGAAGTTCGATTCCTGCTCGAGATACGCGAATACCGGCGACCAATCGGAAGCAACCATCGAGGTACCGGACGGGCGAGAGAGTCACTTCGAATGTAGAGCCGCAGTGCCCAAGACGCCAAGCACCGCCCCGCTGGGACGTCCCGGCGCGACTCCCCGCCATCGCCGGCTCGCGGGTGTCCCGAGCGCGTCTCCGGTCCGCGGTCCAGCACCAGCGGGTTATGAAGCCCTAGTCGCGCCGATCCGCCCGCTGGCTCCACGGACCGGGGTTCAAGATGATGCCGACGACCCGGCCGCCTCGCCGCTCGAGCTCGATCACGTCCGCGCCGGCTGCCTCGAGGAGGAATCGGTCCGGGCCGGCCGGGTTCAGGCGATAGCTCCGGCGCCCGCGTCGAGGTAGACGGCAGGCCGGCAAACGATTCGTCGTGTTAGGCCGCTTTTCGATGAATCCGTTCAGGTCGCCGCTCGGCCGGGAGAGCAGCGAGTCCGTGCCGGAGAAGCTACGTCCGCTGGAGAGGCGGTCAACCTGGTACTGCCCCGCGTGATCCCGTCCTTCGGCGAGGATGGACCGAGTGCCGGCGACGCAGTAGTTTCGACGGGCGAAAGGCGTCACAGCATCAATACGGACGGTTCGCGCTCTTCACCAGTTGCGCCCGTCCGCGGCCCACCTCGAACAAGGATCCAGCTCATGCCGCTCGTCGAATTGCAGCCGCCGATGTCGGCGACGCTGCCGGGGTCGCGTTATTTCGAAGTCGATTCTCGTCTGGCTGGCGCTCGGTTTGCGGTATGGGTGACCACGCCACAGACCTATGGAGCCGAGCCCGACCGACGGTACCCCGCCGTCTATCTCCCCGATGGCAATCTCTCCGCCCCGCTGACCGCGCCGACTCACCAGATGCTGCAGCACGATCCGATTCACCCGATCCGACCCTTCATTCAGGTGTGCGTCGGATATGCCGGCGAGGACGCGGCCCGCATGCTCGCCGTGCGAGCGCGTGACCTCCTGCCTCAGGGCGAACCGTTACCGGACGGGATCGATGAGGTCATGCCGGCGCTGGTCCAGACCGGCGTGCTCGATCAACCGACTGCTGATCTTTACCTTCACAACCTCCGTCACCCCGCCGCCGATCGGTTTCTCGAGTTCCTGACTGAGGAGCTTCACCCGCTGATCGCCGGTGAGTATCGCGTCGAGTCCGACGAGGCTGGGCTGTTCGGCTTTTCGTATGGGGGCCTGTTCGCGACCTATGTCGCCTTGCGCCGGTCTCCGCTCTTTCGGCAGATCGGGGCGGGCAGCCCGGGCATTTTGGCCCGGGTCTCGACGATCTTCCCGATGTACGAAGCCGAGCTCGCGACCGGCGCGGATCACAGCGGGCGGATGCTGCACATGACCGTCTGCGGCCCGGAGATCACCGTGCCTTCCCTGTACCAGCTCGTGGTGGGCGCGGGCACCGTGGAGTTCATGACACTGGCCGGTCAGAAACCGCTGAAAGGGCTCGCGTTCACCAGTCACATCATCGAGCACGAGTCGCACGCGACCGGTTTCGTGCCCGCCTGGTTCAGCTTCTTACGGGCCGGGTATTCCGCGCGCTGACCAGGGCCACGGCGAGGCGACCGCGACGCCAACTCAAACCTCGATGCCGGGGCACACTCGTCGGCTCCGAGCTCTGGTGAGGTGGCTGCCGACCCCGGAGATGGCCTCGGGCCTTAAACCAAATGGCGCGGGTTAGCTGGCCACGCGAGTGGCGGTGACCCAACCGAGGTTCTTGCAGGTCGCCCGGGATCGTTGTCGGACCTCCCTAACGGGCGATGACCCGCGTCGTGTAGCCGATCCCGTCGGGCGTCTCGCCGGCGGCAAGGTATCCCACCACGGCCCGCTTGGCGATGTCGATGATCGCGACGCGGCCCTGGCCGCTCATCGACTCGAGCGCGTAGCGGCCGTCCGGCGTGATGGTGATCCCTTGGGGCGCCCCGCCCGGAAACGACAGCCGGCCGAGCTCGCGGTGGCTGGCCCGGTCCAGAAACCGCAGATCCTCGCGCTTGAGGTCGGGAAGGAGCACCGTCTTCCCGTCCGGCGAGAACGCCACCCGATAAGGCCACCCGAATCCGGCAGCCGCTTCGGTCACTGCGCCGGTGGCGGCATCGACCACGCTGACCACCCCCGTCTTGTTGCTGCCGACCCAGATCTCCCGTCCATCGCGGGTGACGTTGATCGCCTCGGGCGCGGCCGGCACCGGCCAGCTCCGGACGAACTCGCCGGTGACGAGATCGAGCTCGGAGACCGAATTGCTCCCGATGTTCCCCGTGAACGCCCGCCGCCCGTCGGCCGCGACGGCGACCATATGCGAGCCGTCCTGTCGCGTGGGAACCGCTCGGCGGACCTGACCCGCTCGCACGTTCACGAGGAGCACGTTCCCGGTGGCTTCGGACGTCACCGCGACCAGGCTGTCACCCGGGAGGAACACGATCCCGTGAGGCCGCTTGTAGTCGCCCAACTCGATCGTGCGCACGACCCGCTGGGACGTGACGTCGATCACGGTGAGCGTACGGCCGGGCTCGCCCGAGTAGTCGGAGACGACCGCAGTGCCGCCGTCGGATGAGAGGATGACCTCATGAGGTCCCTGCCCCGTCGGCAAGGTCGCGAGAATCCGGCCCGATCCGACGTCGAGGATCGTCGCGGTGGACGGGGATTTGTTGGTGACGATCAGCGTGCCGGCGAGACCAGGCACCTGGGCGATCACAGCCCGAGGCGTCGTGACGACGACGCAGGCAAGGATGGGCAAGAAGGCGCGAAGAGTCATACGTCTCTGCGTAGGAGAAGGTAGCATGGTGCGAAATCTAACGAGGCGTCAAGGGTAGCAAACCGGGGCGG